>NZ_JBVJGT010000001.1:0-191740 GCF_055587185.1 Micromonospora sp. NPDC048040
GCGGTGTTGGCGGTTCGGGAGGGTGTGGTGCCGCCGACGGTGCATTTTCGTGAGGCGAATCCGAAGTTGGCGTTGGAGTCGTCTCCGTTTTTTGTAAACGGTGAGTTGGTGTCGTGGCCGGTGGTGGGGGTGCGGCGGGCTGGGGTGTCGGCGTTGGGTGTTGGTGGGACGAATGCGCATGTGGTGTTGGAGCAGCCGCCTGCGGTGGGTTCGGTTTCGGGTGGGGTGCGGGGTTGGCAGGTGGTGGTGGTGTCGGGGCGGACGCCGTCGGCGTTGGTGGAGGTGGGTCGTCGGGTCGGTGGGGTGCTGGCTGATGGCCGGGTGGGGTTGGCTGATGTGGCGTACACGTTGCAGGTGGGTCGTCGGCATTTCGAGCGTCGGCGGGCGGTGGTCTGCCGCGACGCCACCCAGGCCGCGGCCGCGCTGACCGCGCCCCCGACCGGCACCGTCGACTTCCGGCCCGGCCGCAAGGTCGCCTTCCTCTTCCCCGGCGGCGGCAGCCAGTACGTCGGCATGGGCCGCCAGCTCTACGCCACCGAGCCGGTCTTCGCCCAGCACCTGGACCGCTGCGCCGACCTGGCCCTCGCCCGGCTCGGTTTCGACCTGCGCGACGTGGTCCGCGCCCCCGACGGCGACCGCGCCGTCCAGGAGTTCCTCGGCACGTCCGCCGGGGTCACCACCGCGCTGTTCGCGGTGGAGTACGCGCTGGCCATGCTCTGGCAGTCGTGGGGCGTACGCCCCGAGGCGATGCTCGGGCACAGCAGCGGCGAGTACGTGGCCGCCTGCCTGGCCGGTGTGTTCGACCTCGCCGACGCCATCGACACCGTGGCCCTGCGCGGCCAGCTCATCGACCGGCTGCCCGGCGGCGCCATGCTCGCCGTCTCGCTGCCCGAGGAGGAACTCGCCGCCCGGCTGGGGCCGGAACTCTCCATCGCCGCGGTGAACGCCCCCGGCCAGTGCACCGTCTCCGGCCTGGTGGAGCCGGTGCAGGAGCTGGCCGGCCGGCTCGCCGCCGACGGGGTGGACTTCCGCCGGCTGCACGTGCAGACCCTCGGCCACTCGGTGGCCATGGAGCCGGTGCTCGACGAGTTCCGCGCCCACGTCGCCGGCCTCACCCTGCGGGAGCCGTCGCTGTCGTACGTCTCCAACGTCACCGGCACCTGGATCACCCCGGCCGAGGCCACCGACCCCGACTACTGGGTGCGGCACCTGCGCGGCACCGTCCGCTTCGCCGACGGGGTGCGGACCCTGCTCGCCGGCTCCGCCGACCGGATGCTGGTCGAGGTCGGCCCCGGCACGGTGCTCGGCGCGTTGGTGGGGGCGAACGGCGACGGCGCGGCCCCGCCGGTCCTGCCGTCCGTCCGCCACCCCCGCGACTCGCAGCCCGACCAGGCGTTCCTGCTGGCGACCCTGGCCCGGCTCTGGGAGTCCGGCGTGGACGTCGACTGGGAGTCCTTCGCGGCCGGCCAGTCCTGCCGCCGGGTGTCCCTGCCGACCTACCCGTTCGAGCGCCGCCGCTACTGGATCGACGTGCCGGAGGACGGCCCCGTACCGGTGCAGGACGACTCGGTCGCCCTGCGCCGGGCGCCGGAGCCGGTGGACGCCGGCCCGACCAGCCTCGACGTGGACCTCGGCAGCACCCTGCACCAGCGCCCCCACCTGATCACCGAGTACGTCGCGCCCCGCGACGACCTGGAGGAGTCCATCGCCGCCGCCTGGCGCGAGCTGCTCGGCTTCGAGACCGTCGGCGTGCACGACAACTTCTTCGCCCTCGGCGGCAGCTCCCTGCTGACCACCCGCCTGGTCACCCGGCTGCGGGAACGCTTCGCGGTGGACCTGCCGCTGGAGGAGCTGTTCAAGGCGCACACCATCGCCGCCCAGGCCACCATCATCCGCGCCCTCCAGGACACGGAGCCCGCACCCGGGTCGGACGGAACCCCGTCCTCCGCAGCCGACAGCGCCGGGCCGGACGGGGCCGCGCGATGAGCGTCGACGAGCAGCGCGGGGCGCGCCCCGCCCAGGCGTTGTCCCCGGCCAAGCAGGCGCTGCTGTCGGCCTGGTCCAAGGGGCGGCGCGGCACCCGCGACGAGATCCCCCGCCGGGGCGACGGCGGCCCCGCCCCGCTCTCCTTCTCCCAGCAGCGCCTCTGGTTCCTCGAACGGATGGTGCCGGACAGCCCGGCGTACAACACGCCGATGGCGGTCGAGCTGCGCGGGCCGCTGGACGTGGCGGCGCTGCGGGACAGCGTGCAGCGCATCGTCGACCGGCACGAGGCGCTGCGCACCACCATCCGGGAGGCCGACGGCGAGCCGGTGCAGGTGGTCTCGCCGCCCACGGCCGTCGACCTGCCGGTGACCGACCTGACCGGGCTGAGCGAGGCCGAGCGCGACGAGCGCGTACGCCAGGCCCTCCAGGAGGAGGCCCGGCGGACCTTCGTGCTGGCGGTCGGGCCGCTGGTCCGGTTCGGGCTGTTCCGGCTCGCCCCGGACCGGCACGTCTTCCTGGTCAACTGGAGCCACCTGATCGCCGACGGCTGGTCGGGTCGGGTGTTCTCCCGGGAGCTGGCCGAGTGCTACTCCGCGCTGGTCGCCGGCGGCACGCCCCGCCTGCCCGAGCTGAAGCTCCAGTACGCCGACTACGCGGTCTGGCAGCGGGCCCAGATGTCCGGGCCGACGCTGGCCCGGCAGGTGCGCTACTGGCGGGACCGCCTCGCCGGGATCCCGGCGCTGCTGGAACTGCCCACCGACCGGCCCCGGCCCACCGTGCAGAGCTTCCGCGGCGACACCCTCCGGTTCACCGTCGACGAGCGGCTCACCGGGCGGCTGCGCGCCCTCTGCGCCGGCACCGACAGCACGCTGTTCATGGTGCTGCTCGCCGCCTTCACGGTGGTGCTCTCCCGCTGGTCCGGGCAGCCCGACGTGGTCGTCGGCACGCCGGTGGCCAACCGCAACCGCCCCGAGCTGGAGGACCTGTTCGGCTTCTTCGCCAACACCCTGGCGCTGCGGACCACGGTGACCGGCGACCCGACCTTCCGGCAGTTGCTGACCCGGGTCGGCGCCGACGTGTCGGCCGACTTCGTCCACCAGGACCTGCCGTTCGAGAAGCTGGTCGACGAGCTGCAACCCGAGCGCAGCACCAGCCACAACCCGGTGTTCCAGGTGATGCTCGCGCTGAACAACACCCCGCCGCCGCGCGTCGACCTGACCGCCGACACCCAGCTCGTCGGGCTGGTCGAGGGGGACACCGGGTCGGCGAAGTTCGACCTGTGGCTGTCCCTGGCGGACGCCGGGGACACGCTTCCCGGCGGGCTGGAGTACGCCACCGACCTGTTCGACCGGGACACCGTCGAGCGGATCCTGGCCAGCCTGCTGCGCCTGCTCGACCAGGTCTGCGCCGACCCCGACGCCCCGCTGTCCCGGCTGGAGCTGACCGACGACGAGGAACGCGACCGCGTCCTGCGGGCGTGGAACGACACCGCCGCCCCGGAACCCGCGCCGCGCGTCCTGCACGAGCTGATCGCCGAGCAGGTCCGGCGCACCCCCGGGCACGTCGCCGTCCGGCTCGACGACCGGTCGCTGACCTACGCCGAGTTGGACCGCCGCAGCAACCGGCTGGCCCACCGGCTGCGCCGGCACGGGGTGGGACCGGACAGCCGGGTCGCGGTCTGCCTCGACCGCTCGCCGGAACTCCTGGTGGCGCTGCTGGGCGTGCTCAAGGCCGGCGGCTGCTACGTGCCGCTGGACCCGGAGCACCCGCCCGCGCGGCTGGCGTACCTGCTCGCCGACTGCGGCGCGGAGATCGTGCTGACCGGCGACGGCGGGCGGGACGTGCTGCCCGCCGACGCGCCGCCGGCGATCGACCTGCACCGCGACGACTGCGCCGAGGGGCCCGAGCAGGCCCCGCCCAGCGGGGTCACCGAGGACGACCTGACGTACGTCATCTACACCTCCGGCTCCACCGGGATGCCGAAGGGGGTGATGAACAGCCACCGCGCCGTGGTGAACCGGCTGCGCTGGATGCAGCGCCGCTTCGAGCTGACCGCCGGCGAGGCGGTGCTGCAGAAGACCCCCGCCAGCTTCGACGTCTCGGTGTGGGAGTTCTTCTGGCCGCTGCTGGTCGGCGCGACCGTCACCATGGCCCGCCCCGACGGGCACCGCGACCCCGGCTACCTGGTCGACCTGATCAACGAGCAGCGGATCACCACCGTCCACTTCGTACCGTCGATGCTCCGGCTCTTCCTGGACGAGCCGCGCTCGGCCACCTGCACCGGGCTGCGCCGGGTGGTGTGCAGCGGCGAGGCGCTGCCCCGCGACCTGGTCCGCCGCCTCCAGGAGCGGCTGCCCGCCCGGCTCGACAACCTGTACGGCCCGACCGAGGCCGCCGTGGACGTCACCGCCTACCGGTGCCCGCCGGGGGAGGACGCCACCGACGTGTCGATCGGCGCCCCCGTCGACAACACCAGCGTCTACGTACTGGACCCGGCCGGCCGGCCGGTGCCGGTCGGCGTGCCCGGCGAGCTGTGCATCGGCGGCATCCAGGTGGCCCGCGGCTACCAGGGTCGGCCCGCGCTGACCGCCGAGCGGTTCGTCCCCGACCCGTTCACCGACCGCCCCGGCGCCCGGATGTACCGCACCGGCGACATCGTCCGGTGGCGGCCCGGGGGCACCCTGTCCTACCTCGGGCGGGAGGACCTCCAGGTCAAGCTCGGGGGGATCCGCTTCGAACTGGGCGAGATCGAGGCGGCCCTGCGGGAGCACCCCACCGTCCGGGACGCGGTGGTCACCGTGCACCGCGACGCCGCCGGCGGCGAGGGCCAGCTCGTGGCGTACGTGGTGCCCCGCTCCGGGGAGCAGCCGGAGCCGGCCGCGCCGGTGACCCCGGACGAGCCCCCGGCGACCGGCGACGTCGACGGCACCGTGCACCAGTGGGCGCGGGTCTTCGACGAGGCGTACACCGAGCCGGAGACCGCCGACGCGGCGGACAGCAACTTCTCCAGCTGGAACAGCAGCTACACCGGCGCCCCGATCCCGCCCGACGAGATGCGGCGGTGGGTCGACGAGACCGTCGCCCTGGCCCTGGCGGAGCCGCCCGGGCGGGTCCTGGAGGTGGGCTGCGGGCTCGGCCTGCTCCTGCTGCGCATCGCGCCGCACGCCGCGTCGTACCACGGCACCGACATCTCCCGGTTCGCGCTCGGCCAGGTCCGCGCCGAGGTCCGGGCCCGCGGCCTGGCGAACGTGACCCTCGACGAACGGGCCGCGCACGAGCTGGCGGACCTGCCCGCCGGGTCCTTCGACACCGTGCTGCTGAACTCGGTCGTGCAGTACTTCCCGGACGCCGACTACCTGCGGCAGGTGCTGGCGGAGGCACGCCGGCTGGTCGCCCCGGGCGGCCGGATCGTCGTCGGCGACGTGCGCAGCCTGCCCCTGCTGGCCGACTTCCACCGCTCGGTGGAACTGCACCGGGCGGACCCGGACGCCGACCCGGCGGTGGTGCTCGCCCGGGCGGCCGCCCGGACGTGGCAGGAGGAGGAGTTGGCGCTGGACCCGGCGCTGTTCACCTCCCTCGGCGACATGCCCGGCGTCGCCGCCGTCGAGGTGCGGCTCAAGCGCGGCGGCTACGACAACGAGCTGAGCCGGTTCCGCTACGACGTGGTCGTCCGCGTCGCCGCCGACCCGGCGGCGGATGGCCCGGCCGCACCGGAGCCGGCCGCCGACCCCCTCGGCTGGGAGGGTGACCTGGCCGGCCGGCTGCGCGACCGCCTCCGGGAGGAGCCGGTGGTCGCCGTGACCGGGATACCCAACGGCCGCCTCCGCGAGATCGCCGTCCTGCGGGCCGGCGACGGCGCCTGCCGGACGGTGGGCGAGCTGCGTGCCCGGGTCGACCGGGAGCCGCCCGGCGTCGACCCCGACGAGCTGTACCGGCTCGCCGACGAGCTGGGCGTGGGCGTCGTCGTCGCCCCGTCGGCCGCCGACCCGACGCGGATCGACGCCCTGTTCCACCGCGCCGACGTGCGCCCGTCGTGGCCGCCGGCGCCCCCGGCGCGCGGCGGCGCGCTCGCGAACTGGCCCCGCCAGGCCCGGCTGATGGGCGAACTCGGCCCGCGCTGGCGGGCGCACCTGAAGGAGCGGATTCCGCGCTACGCCGTGCCGGCGGTGTTCGTCCCGGTGCCCGGCATCCCGCTGAGCCTCAACGGCAAGGTGGACTGGTCGGACCTGCCGGCGCCGCCGCCGGTGGCGGCCCGGGAGCGGGGAGCGCACGTCCCGCCGGCCGACGGCACCGAACAGCTCGTCGCCGACATCTGGGCGTCCGTCCTCGGACTGGAACGGGTGAGCGCCACCGCCAACTACTTCGAGCTGGGCGGCGACTCGATCCGGGGCATCCGGGTGATGGCCCGGGCCAACGGGGCCGGCCTGCCGCTGGTGCCCCGCGACCTGTTCGCGCACCCGACGGTGGCGGAACTCGCGGCGGTCGCCGACGCCCGGCTCGCCGAGGGCGGCACCGTCGACGGGCCCGCTCCGGAGTCGCCGGGCGACTGGGGGCTGTCGGACCGCGACCGGGCCCACCGGGAGCGGCTGCTGGCCGACGCCGACGTGGCGGAGGTCTTCCCGCTGGCCCCGTACCAGGCGCACATGCTGCGCCGGCTCGTCGCCGCCCCGCGTCCCGGCGAGTTCCTGGTGCAACGCGTCGACACCCTGCGCGGCCCCATCGACGTGGACCTGCTGCGCCGCTGCTGGGCCGGGCTGGCCCGCCGGTACGCCCTGCTGCGGACCATGTTCGTCTGGGCCGACCTGGACGAGCCGCTCCAGGTGGTGCGGCGCGACGTCGAGCTGCCCTCCCGGTACGAGGACTGGACCGGGCTCACCGCCACCGAGCAGGACGCGGCGCTGGCCCGGTTCCTCCGCGAGGACCAGGCGGTGGGCTGCGCCCCCGACGACCCCGCCGGCATCCGGCTGTTCCTGGCCAAGGTCGACGAGGACGCCTACCGGACCGTGTTCAGCTTCAGCTACCTGCGGATGGAGGGCTGGAGCCTCAGCGTCTTCCTCAGCGACGTCATCGGTGAATACCACCGGCTGCTCGCCGGCGAGACCCCGCAGGCCGGCACGGACGTGCCGTTCAGCCGCTACGTCGACTGGCTGCGCCGGCG
Organism: Micromonospora sp. NPDC048040; assembly: GCF_055587185.1. Taxonomy (NCBI): domain Bacteria; kingdom Bacillati; phylum Actinomycetota; class Actinomycetes; order Micromonosporales; family Micromonosporaceae; genus Micromonospora; species Micromonospora sp. NPDC048040. Next base: position 7,145 of record NZ_JBVJGT010000001.1, read on the forward strand.
CGGCGTACCGGCCGACACGCCGGCGTTCTGGCGGGACATGTTCGCCGGCGGGTGGTCGCCCACCCTGCTGGCCGCGTCCGCCCCCGACAACCGGGCCGGGGACCGGCACGGCTACGCCCGGCAGCACATGCAGGTGGACGCGCGCGTCACCGAGGCGCTGCGGGACACCGCGCAGCGGCTGCGGATGCCCCCGAACACGCTGGTCCAGGCCGCCTGGGCGGCGTTGCTCGCCCGGTACGCCGGCCGCGACGAGGCCACCCTGGGGGTCTTCTTCAACGGCCGCCCCGCGGACCTGCCGGGCGTCGAGGACCTGACCGGGCCGACGATGAACGTGCTGCCGATGCGGGTGCGGCTGCCCGCGCCGGACCGGCCCGTCGTCGACCTGCTGTCGCACGTGATGACCGTCGGCGCCGACGCCGCCCACCACCAGTACGTGGCGCCGGAGCGGGTGGCGGAGTGGGCGGGCTGGCCGGCGGGCGAGCCGATGTTCGACGCGTACCTGGTCTTCCAGAACCTCGACCCCACCCTGTTCGGCTCCACCGAGCGGGTCCCGACGTTCTTCAGCCGGCTGGCCGAGCCGTTCCGGCTCGACGTGATGCCGGGGGTGGAGCTGGGACTGATCCTGTCGTACCACCGGGACCTGCTGACCGACGAGGCCGCCGGCCGGGTGCTCGACGACCTCGTGGCGACGCTCGCGGCGATCACCGCCGACCCGTACCGGCCGGTCGCCGAGGTGCTCCGGCCGCCCGCCCGACCCGCCGCCGCGAAGGTGCTGCTGGTGGAGGGCGAGCTGGGCGGCCACCAGATCAAGGACACGCCGTTCCCCGTCCCGGCGGCGGTGGAACCACGGTGACGGAGGTGCCCATGTCCTGGATGGTGCCGATCGGCGCCGCCGACGCCGACGCGCTGCGGCGCCGGGCCGCCGAGGCCGCGGACCGGCTGGCCGCCGGGGCGGAGCCGACCGCGCAGGGCGCCCCGGCGGGCGCGGCGCACCGGCTGGTCGCCGTCGGAGGGGACCGGGCGGCGCTGGTGGCCGCGCTGCGCTCCGCCGCCGCCGGGGAGCCCACCGACGGGGTACGCACGGCCACCGGCACCGACGTCCCGCGCCTGGCGATGGTGTTCTCCGGTGAGGGCACCCAGTGGCCCGGCATGGGCGACGGGCTGTCCGGATGCGCCCCGTACGCGGACGCCCTTGACCGCTGCGACGCGGCCGTGCGCGCGCTCGGCGGCTGGTCCGTCACCGAGGAGATCCGCCGGCCGGCCGGGGCGAGCCGGCTCACCGAGACCGCCGTCGCCCAGCCGGCGATCGTCGCGGTGGAGATCGGCCTGCTCGCGCTGCTGGACAGCCTCGGCGTACGACCCGACGTGGTGATCGGGCACAGCCTCGGCGAGATCACCGCCGCGTACGCCGCCGGGGCGCTCGGCGTCGAGGACGCCATGGCGGTCGCGTACCACCAGGGCCGGATGTTGCAGCGGGCGACCGGCGGCGGCGGGATGCTCGCCGTCGGCCTCTCTGCCGGGCAGGCCACCCGACTGCTCGCCGACCTGCCCGCCGGGCTGTCGCTGGCGGCGGTCAACGGCCCGGCGAGCGTGGTGCTCTCCGGGGAGCGGTCCGCCCTGGACGCCGCCGTGGCGCGGCTGGCCGCGGACCGCGTGTTCCACCGCGACCTCGGCATCAACTACGCCTTCCACAGCCCGCAGATGGAGCCGTTCACCGGGGAGCTGGTGGCGGACCTGCGGCCGCTGCTGCGCAACGGCCCCACCACCACCGACATGGTCTCCACCGTCCACGGCGACCTGGTCGGCGGCGACCGGCTGGGCGCGGAGCACTGGGGGATGCTGTCCCGCCGGCCGGTGCGTTTCCTCGACGCGGTGGCCCGCGCCGACGCCGCCGTCCACCTGGAGATCAGCCCCACCCCGGTGCTGCGCACGGCGTTGCTGCAGTGCCTGGGCGGACGGCCCGGCACCACCGTGCTGGGCTCGCTGCGCCCCGACCGGGACGCCGCCGAGGCGGTCCACGCGCTGGCCGCCGACCTCTACCTCGCCGGCCTGCCCGTGGCCTGGGACGCGCTGCCGGAGGTGACCCGGACCGCCGGCACCCCGGCCACGGAGCCGGAGCGGGTCTCCGTCGGGTCGTCGGTCGTCGACCGGCTCCGCGCCGGCAGCCCGGCCGGGCTCGGCCACCGGGTCCGGGAGTACGTCGTCGACCGCGCGGCGGAGGTGCTGGGCCGCCACCGCTCGGAGATCCCCGCCGACGCGGGCCTGTTCGCCCTCGGCTTCGACTCGCTGACCGCCGTCCGCCTCGCCGAGCGGCTCGCCGCCGAGCTGCGTCCGCACGTCCCGGTGGGGCCGACGGTGGCGTTCGACCACCCGACCGTCGCCGACCTCGCCGCCCACCTCACCGCCCGGCTCGGCGGCGGCGACGGGGACCGGCCGGCGTCCGGGACGGCGGCGACCCCGGTCCGGACGGGCCCGGTGCCGGCGGCCGACGAGCCGATCGCCGTCGTCGGCATGGCCTGCCGGGTGCCCGGCGCCGACGGCCCGGACGAGTTCTGGCGGCTGCTGCGCGACGGCGTCGACGCCACCGCCCCGGTGCCCCGCGACCGCTGGGACGTCGACGCGCTGCACGGCGACGACCCCCTCGAACCGGGCACCATCTACGCCCGCCGCGGCGGGTTCCTGCCCACCGTGGACACCTTCGACGCCGACTTCTTCGGCATCTCCGCCGTGGAGGCGGAGAGCATGGACCCCCAGCAGCGGCTCCTGCTGGAGGTGGCCTGGGAGGCGCTGGAGCACGCCGGGATGCCGGCGGACCGGCTGCGCGGCACCCGCAGCGGCGTGTTCGCCGGCCTGTCCATCGACGACTACAAGGGACTCCAGATCGCCGACCCGGCCCGGATCGACGGCTACACCGGCACCGGCAACCTCTTCTGCGTGGCGGCCGGGCGGCTGTCGTACGTGCTCGGGCTGCGTGGGCCGTCGATGGCGGTCGACACCGGCTGCTCGTCGTCGCTGGTCACCGTGCACCTGGCCGCCCAGGCGCTGCGGGGCGGCGAGTGCGACCTGGCGCTGGCCGGCGGCGCGCACCTGATGCTCGCCCCGGACATCACCCTGTTCCTCTGCCGTGCCGGCGCGCTCGCCCCGGACGGCCGGTGCAAGACCTTCGACGCGGCGGCGGACGGCTACGCCCGGGGCGAGGGCGCCGGGATGGTGGTGCTCAAGCGGCTCTCCGACGCGATCGCCGACGGCGACGACATCCACGCCGTGCTCGCCGGGTCCGCCGTCAACCACGACGGCGCCAGCAGCGGCCTGACCGTGCCGAACGGCACTGCCCAGCAGGAACTGCTGACCGACGCGCTCCGCGCCGCCGGCCTCGCCCCGGCCGACGTCGGCTACCTGGAGGCGCACGGCACCGGCACCCCGCTCGGCGACCCGATCGAGCTGCGTGCCGCCGCGGACGTGCTGGGCCGGGACCGGCGCGAACCGCTGGTGGTCGGCTCGGTGAAGACGAACATCGGTCACCTGGAGGCGGCGGCCGGGGTGGTCGGCCTGATCAAGACGGTGCTGGCGCTGCGGCACCGGTGGATCCCCGCGCACCTGAACTTCCGCACCCCCAACCCCCGCCTGCCCTGGGACGACCTGCCCCTGTCGGTGGCCACCACCGGCCGACCCTGGCCGGAGGGCCCGGACGGCCGGCCCCGGGTCGCCGGGGTCAGCTCGTTCGGCATCGGCGGCACCAACGCGCACGTACTGCTGGCCGAGCACCGCCCCGCGACGGAGCCGGCGGGCGGCGAGGAACGCGGCGACGGCAGCGGCGACGCCCTGTTGCTGCCGCTGTCCGCCGGGTCGCCCGCCGCGCTGCGGGCCCTCGCCGGCCGCTACGCCGCCCACCTCGACCGGCACCCGGAACTCCCCGCGCCGGCCGTCTGCGCCGCCGCCGCCCGGTTCCGCGCCCCGCTGCGGCACCGCCTGGCCGTCACCGCCGCCGACCGGGATGAACTGCGCCACCACCTCGACCGGTACGCCCGGAGCCGGGCGGACGACATGGTCGAGGGCGAGGTGCGCGCCGCCCCCCGGATCGCGTTCGTCTTCCCCGGCCAGGGCTGCCAGTACCCGGGCATGGGCCGGACGCTGTACGACACCGAGCCGGTGTTCCGCACCGCCCTGCGCGAGTGCGCCGACATCCTCGGCGAGCACCTGGGCGACGACCTGGTCCGGGTGCTCCACGACGGCGGTGAGCTGCTGCACCGCACCGGATGGACCCAGCCGGCCGTCGTCGCCGTCGAGTACGCCCTGGCCCGGCTCTGGGGTTCCTGGGGCCTGGAGCCGGCGGTCGTCCTCGGCCACAGCGTCGGCGAGTACGCCGCGGCGTGCGTGGCCGGCGTGCTGCCGCTGGACGAGGCGCTCCGGCTGGTGGCCGTACGGGCCCGCCTGATGGACGCGCTGCCCGCCGGCGGCCGGATGCTCGCCGTCGCGGCGGACGGGGCGGCCACGGAGGCCGTGCTGGCCCGGCACCCCGAGGTGTCCGTGGCGGCGTACAACGGCCCGGCCGAGACCGTCGTGTCGGGCCCGGCCGGTGCCGTCGAGAGCGTGGCGCGGGCCCTGGACGACGCCGGTGTCCGGCACCGCGACCTGCGGGTGTCGCACGCGTTCCACTCGGCGCTGATGGACCCGGTCCTGGCCGAACTCGCCGCCGAGGCGGCCCGGGTCCGGCCCGCCGAGCCGCGCGTGGACGTGGTCTCCACGGTGACCGGGCGGCTGCTCGACGGGCCGATGGACGCCGACTACTGGTGCCGCAACGCCCGCGAGCCGGTGCGCTTCGCCGAGGCGGTGGGCCGCCTCGGCGAGCTGGACTGCGGGCTGGTGCTGGAGGTGGGCCCCGACCCGGTGCTGGGCACGCTCGCCCGCCGCGGGGCGCTCGTGCCGCGGGGCGTCCGGTGGGTGCCGACGATGCGCCGGGGCCGGGGCGACCGCGCCGTGGCCCGGGACGCCCTCGGCGCCGCCTTCTGCGCGGGCGCGCCGGTGGCCTGGGAGCGGGTGCACCCGGACGCCGGGCGGGTGCCGCTGCCGACGTACCCGTTCCAGCGGCGCCGCTACTGGCGCGACACGCGCCTCGGAGTCGCCAGGTCCGCCGACACCGGCCCGCTCGGGGAGCGGCTGCGCTCACCCGCCCTCACCGGCAGCGTCTTCGAGCAGGTCGTCGGCCCCGAGCTGCCGGAGCGGCTGACCGACCACGGCCTCTTCGGCGCCACCGTCGTCTCGGCCGCCAACCACCTCGCCGCGATCCTCGCCGCGACCGCCGCCGACGGGGAACCGGCCGCCGAGGTCACCGACGTGGCCTTTCCCGAGCCGCTCACCCTGACCGCCGGCGAACAGGCCCGGGTGCAGGTGCTGCTCGGCGCCCCGGACGGCCCCGGGCGAACCGCCGAGGTGGTCAGCGCGACCGGGACCGACCCGGGGCGCTGGCGGGTGCACGCCACCGGCACCGTGCGGCCGGCCGGCCCGGTGCCGGCCGAACCCGCCCGTCCCCGCGACACCGCCGGCAGCGTGGTGGTGGACCTGGAGGACCGGATGCGGGCTGCCGGCTACCGGCTGGGCCCCCGCTACCGGTGGTTGGAGTCGGTCGTGCGGCACGGCGACGAGGTCGACGCGACGCTGCGCCGCCCGCGCGTCGTGCCGCCGTCCACGCGACCGGAACCCGGCCTGCTCGACTCGTGCCTGCGCCTGGTCCTGGCGCTCGCCCCGCAGGCCCTGGCGACCGACGGACGCGGGCTGGCCGTCCCGGTCGGCGTCGACCGGCTCGCCTGGTACGCACCCGGGCCGACGGCCGCCGGGGACGACGACCTCACCTGCCGGGCCCGGCTGCGGTCGGCCACCCCCGACGGCGACGACCTCGTCCTCGACGTCACCCTGCGTGCCGCCGGCCGGGTCCGCCTGGTCGTCGACGGCCTGCGGCTGCGCCGGGTCCGCCGGGACGCGCTGCTGCGCGGGGCCGAGAACGGCGACCGGCTGCGCCACCGAATCGACTGGCGTCCCGCCGACCCGGCCCCGGAACGCCCGACCGACACCGCCGGCCGCTGGCTGCTCCTCGCCGACGACGGGGGCGTCGCCGACCGGGTCGCGGCCGCCGTACGCGACGGCGGCGGGACCTGCCGGTCGGTCGGGCCGGCGACGGTCGCCGACCACCCCGGCGGGTTGCCCGCCCTGCTGGCGGAGCCGGAACCGGAGCCGCTCCGCGGTGTCGCCCTGCTGTGGCCCCTCGACGACGGGCCCGGGGTGCCGGGCGGCGCCGGGGCGCTGCACGAGCGGCAGGCCCACGGCGCGCACGCCGCGCTGCACCTGCTGCACGCCCTGGCCGACCGGCACCCGGCGGCCCGGCTGGTGCTCGTCACCCGCGGCTGCCAGCAGACCGACGACACCGGTCTGGTCGACCCCACCCACGCCGCCGTGTGGGGGCTGGGTCGGGTGGCGATGACCGAGCGGCCGGACGCCGACGTGGTCCTGGTCGACCTGGCGCCAGACGGCGACCCGGCCGCGGACGCCGCCGCCGTGCTCGCCGCGCTGACCGCCCCCGCCCCGCCGCCGCAGCAGGCCGTCCGTCCGACGGGGACGCTGGTGCCCCGGCTCCTGCCGGCACCGGCGGACGGGCCGGAGACCCTGCCCGTGCATCCGGACGGCAGCTACCTGGTCACCGGCGGCACCGGCGGCCTCGGCCGCCGGGTCGCGGCCTGGCTGCTCGACCGGGGCGCGGGCCGGGTGTGGCTGCTGTCCCGGGGCGCCACGACCGTCGAGGGCGCGGAGCCCCTCCCGACCGGGGACGACCGGGTGAGGACCCTGGTCTGCGACGTCACCGACCCGGTCGCGCTGGACCTTGCGGTGGCCGAGGCGCGGCGCGCCGGCCCGCCGCTGCGGGGCGTGGTGCACGCCGCCGGCGGCCTCGACGACGCCCCGCTCGGCGCGCAGACGCCCGACCGCCTCGACGTCCCGCTCCGGCCGAAGCTGGCCGCCGCGTACCTGCACCTCGCCACCCTCCACGACCAGCTCGACTTCTTCGTGCTGTTCTCCTCGCTGGCCGGGGCGGTGGGCACCGCGGGCCAGGCCGGGTACGCCGCCGGCAACGCCTTCCTCGACGCCCTCGCCGGCCACCGGCGCGCCCTCGGCCTGCCGGCGGTCAGCATCGCCTGGGGCCCGTGGGCGGAGACCGGGATGGCGGCCCGGCTGGGAACCCGCGAGCGGGACCGGCTGGCCGCGTTCGGCCTGCACCCCCTCGACCCGGCCGCCGGGCTGGACGTGCTGGCCCGGTCCGCGTCCGGGCCGCCGTGTCTGGTGGTCGCGGACGCCGACTGGTCCCGACTCGCCGGGCACCTGCCGGAGCGGTGGCGGCCGGGCCTCTACGCCGAACTGGTCGACGCCACCCCGGCGGCGACCCGGGCCGCCGGGCCGGGATCGGGCCGTCCCCACCGGGCGCCGGAGAGCCCGCGCGAGCAGATCCTCGCCGAGATCTGGGCGGAGATCTTCCGGGTCGACCGGGTCGGCGTCACCGACAACTTCTTCGACCTCGGGGGCGACTCGATCCTCAGCCTCCGGCTGGTCGGGGCCGCCCGCCGGGCGGGCCTGCGCATCGCCGAGGCCGACGTCTTCGCCCACCCGACCGTCCGGGACCTCGCCGCCGTCGCCACCGACGACCGGGACGCCGAGGACGGGGCGGCCGGCGACCGGGAAGGCGGCGGGCGCGCCGACGCCGACGCCGCGCCGGGGTCCGGCCGGCCGGGCGGGGAGCGGGCGCCGGCCGGCGAGGGCCGCCGCGCACCGGCCGACCTGGCCGCATTCGCCGACGCCGAGCTGGACGCGAGCGACCTGACCGCGCTGGCCGCGCAACTGGCCGGGGCAAGCTCCGGCCGGCCGAACGGACGTCCCACCGCACCCGAGACGCTGAGGAAGGACAAGCCTTGACCGTTCCCGGAGTCGACAACATCTACCGGTTGTCGTACATGCAGGAAGGGCTGCTGTCGCACAGCCTCGCCGACCCCCGGGCGGCCTTCTACGTCGACCAGGTCGAGTACCGGCTGCACGGGCCGGTCGACCCGGACCTGCTGCTCGCGGCGTGGCAGGCGCTCACCCAGCGGCACGCGGTGCTGCGCACGTCGTTCCACTGGGAGGACATCAAGCAGCCCGTCCAGGTGGTCCGGGACCACGTCGAGGTGCCCATGGAGACCCTCGACTGGCGGGACGTGCCCGCCGCGGACCTGCCGGCGCGGCTGGAGGAGCGGCTGCGCGCCGACCGGCTCCAGGGTTTCGACGTCCAGCAGCCGCCGCTGGTCCGGCTGACCCTGATCCGCACCGGCGAGGAGGACTACACGTTCGTCCTGCGCTACCACCACCTGCTGCTGGACGCGTGGTCGGCGCTGATGGTGCTCGACGAGGCGTTCGCCAACTACGACACCCTGGCCGGCGGGCGGCCCCTGGAAACCCGGCCGGCGACCTCCTTCCACGAGTACGTCGGCTGGGTGCGGGCCCAGGACCTCGACGCGGCCGGGCAGGCGTGGCGGGAGGCGCTGCGCGGCGTCACCGAATCGACCACCCCGGCGTGGATCCGCCCGCCGGACGGCAGCGTCCCGGAGCCGTCCGGTCGGGACAACCCGGAGCAGGTGCTGCACGTGCCGGCGGAGACCGTGGCCGCCCTGCGCGAGCTGGGCCGGCGCCGGGAGGTCACCCTCGGTTCGTTGCTGCAGACCTGCTGGGCGCTCGTCCTGCGGGCGCACAGCGGGCGCGACGACGTCGTGTTCGGGGGCACGCTGTCCAGCCGCCCGTCGGACGTGCCGGGGGTGGAACAGACCGCCGGCCTGTTCATCAACACGCTGCCGGTGCGGGTCCGCTTCGACCCGGCCCGCTCGGTCCTCGCCACGGCCGTCGCCCTGCAACACGAACAGGCAACGTTGCGCCGGTACGACTTCAGCCCGCTGGAGCAGGTGCAGCGGTGGAGCGAGGTGCCCCCGGGCCTGCCCCTGTTCGACACCATCATGACGGTGCTCAACCTGCCCGGGGTGGGCGTGCTGCACCGGCGCAGCGGCGCGGTCGAGATCCGCGACGGGCAGTACCGCTACCGGACCAACTATCCGCTGTCGGTGCTGGTGATCCCCGAGGGCGAGCGGCTGGCCGTCCGGGTCGGCTACGACCCCCGTCGGGTCGGCCACGACGCCGTCGCCCGGCTGCTCGGGCACCTCGCGACGGTGGTCGACACCGCGGCGACGCGGCCGGACACGCCGGTGCGCGACGTGGACGTGCTGACCGACGCCGAGCGTGCCCTGGTGGCCGGCTGGAGCGGGACGTCCGCGCCGTACCCGGACGGGACGACCGTGCACGGGCTCGTCGAGGAGCAGGCCGACCTGGGTGGCGAGCGGGTCGCGCTGCGCGCCGGCGGCGAGTCGGTCACCTACGGCGAACTGGACCGCCGGGCCAACCAGCTCGGCCGGCACCTGCGCGGCCTGGGCGTGGGCCCGGACACTCCGGTCGGGCTGTGCCTGGGGCGTACCCCGGAACTGGTCGTGGCGATGCTCGCCGTGCTCAAGGCGGGCGGCTACTTCGTCGCGCTGGACCCCGACCACCCGCCGGCCCGGCTGGCCGACATCCTCGCCGACGCCGGCGTCGCGGTGGTGGTCAGCGACCGGCACCACCGCGCCGGCCTGCCGCGCGCCGGGGTGGAGACCGTCCTGCTGGACGCGCACCGCAACCGGTACGCCGACCTGCCCGACGACCGGCTGCCGGCCTCGGCCGGTCCCGACGACCTGGCCTACTCCATCTACACCTCGGGGTCGACCGGCCGGCCCAAGGGCGTGCTCGTGCCGCACCGGGGGCTGTGCAACGTGATCGCGGCCCAGCGCGCGCTCTTCGGGCTGGGCCCGGACGACCGGGTGTTGCAGTGGGCGTCGCCGACGTTCGACGCGTCGGTCTTCGACGTGGCCATGGCCCTCGGCGCGGGCGCCACCCTGCACCTCGCCCCGGCCGAGCGGGTGGCGCCGGGGCCGGACCTGCGGGACCTGCTCGCCACCGAGCGGATCACCGCGCTGACCATCACCCCGTCGGCCCTGGCGGCCGTGCCGGTCGCGGCCCTGCCGGAGCTGCGCACCCTCGTCCTCGCCGGCGAGGCGCTGCCCGCTTCGCTGGTGCGGCAGTGGCGCACCCCGGGGCGCCGGGTCTTCAACGCGTACGGCCCGACGGAGGCGACGATCTGGGTCTCGGTGCACGAGTGCGGCCCCGAGGACGAGGCCCCGCCCATCGGCCGGCCGATCCCGAACGTCACGGTCCGGGTGCTGGACGCCTCGGGCCGCCCGGTCGGCGTCGGCATCCCCGGCGAGCTGCACGTGGGTGGCGCCGGACTGGCCCGGGGGTACGCCGGGCGCCCCGAGCTGACCACGCAGCGGTTCGTGCCGGACCCGTTCGGCCCGCCCGGTGCCCGCCTCTACCGCACCGGCGACCTGGTGCGCTGGACCGAGGACGGTGCGCTGCGCTTCCTCGGCCGCACCGACCAGCAGGTCAAGGTACGCGGCCTGCGGATCGAGACCGGCGAGGTGGAGGCGGTGCTGCGCCGGCACGACGACGTGGCCGAGTGCGCGGTGGTGGCCCGCGCCTCGGACGGCTCGGACGGCACACCGGACACCCTGGTGGCGTACGTGGTGCCGGCCGGCGCGGCGCGGGTGGACGCGGAGAAGCTGCTCGCGCACTGCGCGCAGGTGCTCCCGGAGTACATGCTGCCCGGTGCCGTCGTGCCGCTGGACCGGCTGCCGCTGACCAGCAGCGGGAAGCTCGACGTGCGCGCCCTGCCGTCGCCGCGCGACCTGGCCCGGGAGCAGGAGGCACAGGCCGAGATGACGGTCACCGAGCAGGCCGTGGCGACGCTCTGGGGCCAGGTGCTCCAGGTGGAGGGCCTCGGCCCGGACGGTGACTTCTTCGCGCTCGGCGGGACCTCGATCAAGGCCACCCAGGTGGTGTCGCGGGCCCGCCGGGCGTGGCAGGTCGACCTGCCGATCCGCAGCGTGTTCGAGAACCGCACGGTGACGGCGTTCGCCGCCGCCGTGGAAGAGGCACTGGCCGCCCAGATGGATGACGACGATCAGGAGGTGCAGGATGGCGACGACCAAGGCGTGGGTGCTGCATGCCACTGAACCGGGGAGCGAGCCGACCCGGGGACAGCTGACGCTGGAGCAGATCCCGGTGCGCCGGCCCGAGGAGGGCGAGGTCCTCGTCGAGCCGCTGGTGGGCTGCTGGGAAGCCAACATGGAGCACGCGATCTCCCGGCACCCGGTGGACGTGGCACGGCAGCGGGGCGACGACAAGATCGTCCTCGGCACCTGCGGCGTGGTCCGGGTGCTCGCGGCCGGGCCCGGCGTGCGGGGCCTGCGCGAGGGCCAGGAGTGCCTGTGGATCCCGTTCGGGGTGATCGACCGCAACGGCTACGCCGAGCGGATCTGCGCGTACGACGCCCCCGGTTCGCCGGGGCTGCTGTGCGGGCGGTTCGTCACCGAGGCGCGGCTGCTGGTGCCCCTGCCCGAGCAGGGCCGCCACCCGATCGAGCGCTGGGCGCCGTTCGCCCGCTACTTCACCGCCTGGGACAACTGGCGGGTGGCCCGGCGCTGCTGGGAGGCGCAGGTCGACGACCACTGGGACGAGCCGCCCCTGGTCCTCGGCTGGGGCGGCGGCGTGGTCTGGGCGCAGTTGGAGCTGGCCCGCCGGGACGGCTTCCGCACGGCCATGGTGTCCGGCCGCGACACCCGGCTGGCCGCGATCGCCGCCTCCGGCGCCGCCCCGATCGACCGCCGCGAGTTCCCGGACCTGGACTACGACGTGGCGAAGGCCTCCGGCGACCCGGACGCGCTGGACCGGCACAAGGATTCCAAGCGGCGCTTCGTCGAGCGGGTGATGGAGCTCAGCGGCGGCCAGGGCGTCTCCATCTTCCTGGACAACATGGGCGGTGGGCTGCACCGGGTGACGTTGCAGTCGCTGGCCCGCGAGAGCGTGCTCGCCACCGTCGGTTGGAAGCACGGCATGCGGCTGTCGAACCTGCGGGCGGTGGAGTGCATCGGCCGGCACATCCACGTGCACACCCACGCCTGGCGGTTCCAGGACTGCCGACGGATCCGGGACGTGCAGGAGAGCACCGGCTGGTTGCCCGAGATCAACGAGCCGGTGGCCTCCTTCGACGCCATCCCGCAGTTGGCCGACGCCTACTCCCGGGACGCCTTCGACAGCTACTTCCCGCTGTACGAGGTCGTCCCCCGGTGAGTCAGGGCCGCCGGACGATCAGCCGGTAGGTCACCACCAGCCCGACCAGGCACCACGCGCCCATCACGAGGTACGGGGTGCCGCTGATGCCGCCGACCAGCGCCTCGCGCACGCTCTGCGCCATGTACTGGAACGGGAGCACGACGTGCACGGCCTGCAACCAGCCCGGTAGCCGGTCGACGGGGAAGTTGACGGGGGAGAACATCAGCGTGACGAAGACGACGAGCTGGGTCACCAGGCCGACCGCGGCCGGCGGGAGGGCGTGGGCCAGTCCGTAGCCGAGCGTGGTGGCGGTCAGGGCGACGAGCAGGGCGGCGAGGATCACCAGCGGGCTCGGGTCCAGTCGCAGGTCGAAGCGGAACGCGGCGACCAGCAGCGACAGCACGAGCCCGGGCAGCGCGCCCAGGATCCACACGGTGACCCCGGCGGCGACCGAGGCCATCGGTGGGACGGGCAGCGTCTGGTCGAACTCGAAGCTGCCCTGCAACTTGCTCTGCGCCACCATGTTCGGGGCCATCACCAGCCCGACGGTGATCAGCCCGATGGTGGGGCCGCCGGTGGCGAGGAACGCGGCGCTGGTCGCGTCGACGTCGGGCAGCAGGTACGCGAAGCCGACGATGATGCCGACGGAGAGCCCGGCGGAGACGATCGCGAAGAGGGGAAGCAGGAAGCGCAGCCGCAGCGTGTTCCAGCGCAGCAGCAGGGCGTAGCTACGGAGCCACGACATCGTCGACCTCCTCGTGGGTCGTCTGGTGCTCTTCGAGGGCGAGGTAGATGTCCTCGACCCGCATCGGGTACAGCGAGAAGTCCTCGATGGTGCCGGCGGCCTGCATACGGGCCGCCCACTCGGTGGCGGCCACCGCGTCGGCGGTGTCCAGCGCGTACACGAGCCGCTGCCGGTCCCGGCGCGGGGGCTGCCCGGCGAACGGCGGTGGCGCGGGTTCGTCGCTGCCGGCCGACAGGCTGACGTCGAGCCGCAGCGCCGGGCCGGCGCCGGCCCGCAGGTCGGCGACGGTGCCCTCGGCGACCACCCGGCCGTGCGCCAGGACCGAGAGCCGGTCGAGGATCCGTTCGACCTCGGTGAGGTTGTGGGTGACCAGGAGGACGGCGGCCCCGTCGTCGGCCAGCGACCGGACCTGCTGCCACAGCAGCCGCCGGCGCACCGGGTCCACGTCGTTGCTGGGCTCGTCGAGCACGATCACCTGGCCCGGCCGCACGGCGGCCAGGCAGTATGCGGCGAGGCGGCGGACGCCGCCGGAGAGGCGCTCGGCCGGGGTGTCGGCCCACTCGGTGATGTCGAGGGCCTCGAGCAGCCGCTGGGTGGCGGCGGCCGCCTCGGCCCGGCCGGCCCCCCGGATGCGGGCCACCAGGGTGATGGCCTGGCGCGGCGTGACGCCCATCAGCGGCACCTGCGCCTGCGGCTGCACCGAGCAGACCCGGTGGGCGAACCCGGGGTCGGCGACCGGGTCGCCGTCGCCGATGCGGATCGTGCCGCTGGTCGGCTTGATCAGCCCGGCGACCTGGTTGACCAGTGTGGTCTTGCCGGCGCCGTTGTGGCCGAGCAGGCCGTACACCTGGCCGGCGTTCACCCGGATGCTGATGTCGTCGTTGGCCCGCACCCCTCCGCGATACTCCTTGCAGACATGGTCCACGCGCAGCACCATGACATCTCCGATACTGGTCGGTATTCAGATACCGCCGAGTATGCGGAATGCGGAGATTCGGGTCAAGCGGAACGACGGGAGAGTCGCCTGATGGAACGAATGGGGCGCCAGGAGCGGCAGCGGCACAACCGGAACCGCCTGCTCGACGCGGCGCAGCGGCTGCTCGCCGAGCGCGGGCCGGCCGCCTCCCTGGACGACATCGCCGCCGCCGCCGGGCTGACCAAGGGCGCGGTGTACTCCAGCTTCCGCAACAAGGAGGACATCATCCTCGCCCTGCTGGACCGGCAGCTGGACCTCATCGGCACCGACCTGACCCAGGTCGACGCCGGTGAGTCCGACATGGTGCAGGCGTTCGCCGCCCTCAGCTCGGCCAACTCGACCGGCGACCGGGCCGGGGAGAACGCCGACTTCGCGCTGCTGATGATGGAGTTCTGGATCGCCGCCATGCGCAATCCGCGGGTGCGTCCCCGCTACATCGAGGCGCTGCGCCGCACCCGCGCCGGGATCGCCGCCCACCTGGCCGTCCGGGCCGACGGGCCGGATCCCGCGCTGGTGGCCCGTACCGCGACCCTGCTCCTCGGTCTGGACATCGGGCTGAGCATCCAGCGCCTCGTCGACCCCGAGTCGGTGCCGGAGACGTGGTACGCCGAGGCGTTCGAGCTCCTCGTCCGGCCGCTGTCGGGCGACGCGCCGCACCCCGACGGCGGGAGCTGAACCGCCGCCGCCAGGGGCCGGGGCCGCCGCCGGTGCCGGGAAACCACGTCGCCCGGCGCCGCCGGATCGAGTGAAGGTCGTCGTTGCCCCGGCCGCGTCGGCTGGATAGGGTCGTGCGGTACCAGTGATCTTCAGTGACCGGTTCGTGACGGGGAGGCGCGGGATGAGTTTCGAAGCGGAGCAGTATGTCGTCGTCCGCAACGCCGAGGAGCAGTACTCGATCTGGGCGGCCGATCGGCCCGTGCCGGACGGGTGGCAGGCGGTGGACGTCCGCGGCTCTCGCGAGGAGTGCCTGAGCCACATCGAGAGCGTCTGGACGGACATGCGCCCGGCCAGCCTGCGCACGGCCGGAAGCGCGGCCTGACCGACCGTCGCCGCACCGGCCCGCCGCCGGGCGGTGCCGGGGCGGCAGCGGATCGCCGCAGGCCGTCGGTCAGCCAACCGTCGCCTGCGGGGGCATCGTCAACTCAGGGTTGACGACAAGAGGGCGTCAACCTATCGTTGACGCATGACCGAACACACGCAGATGAGCAACCCGGTCCGGCTCGACGACCTCATCCAGGCGATCAAGAAGGCGCACACCGACGCCCTCGACCAGCTCGCCGGCGCGGTCATCGTCGCCGACCACCTCGGCGAGATCGCCGACCACCTGATCGGCCACTTCGTGGACCAGGCGCGGCGTTCCGGCGCCTCGTGGACCGACATCGGCCGGAGCATGGGCGTCAGCAAGCAGGCGGCGCAGAAGCGCTTCGTGCCCAAGGCCACCGAGGCGGCGCTGGACCCGCAACAGGGCTTCAGCCGGTTCACCCCGCGCGCCCGCAACACCGTGATGGCCTCGCAGAACGAGGCGCGGGCGAGCGGGCACGCCGAGATCCGCCCCGAGCACGTGCTGCTGGGGCTGCTCAGCGAGCCGGAGGCGCTCGCCGCGAGGGCGATCGTCGCGCAGGGCGTGCCGCTGGAGCGGGTGCGCGAGGTCGCGACGGCCGCGCTGCCGCCGTCGTCGGCCGAGGTCCCCGACCTGATCCCGTACGACGCGCAGGCCAAGAAGGCGCTGGAGCTGACCTTCCGCGAGGCGCTGCGGCTGGGGCACAACTACATCGGCACCGAGCACATCCTGCTCGCCCTGCTGGAGCTGGAGAACGGCAGCGGGGTGCTCGCCGACCTCGGCGTCGACAAGGCCACCGCCGAGTCGACGCTCGTCGCGGCGGTCGAGGCCGCCGCGAAGGGCGCCCAGGGCTGACGGGAGGGTTGACGCTCGTCGCGGCGGTCGGGGGCCGCCGCGACGAGCGTCCGGGGTGCCTCGGCGGCGACGTGCCGGGTCCGGCGGCGCGCCGGACCCGGTTGCCGCCGCGGCGACTCAGGGGGCGGTGGGGAAGCCGTACCGGGCGGCGTGCTCCGGGTCGGCGGGGTCGACCTGGCGGATCCCGGCGTCGGCGAGGCGCTTGTTGACCTCGTCGAGCTGTTCGCGCACCAGCCGGGCCTCCTCCTCGGTGACCCGGCCCCGGTGCGGCTTGCCGGCGTGCTCGATCGTGCCGTAGTCGATCTTCTCGGCGCTCTTGCGGGCCTTCGGCGGGCGGACCCGCTCGGCGGTCCGCAGCAGCTGCGCCATCGGGACGTCGGTCGCCATGGCGTCGAACTCGCTCGCCGTCAGCACCACCCGCCGGGGCTCGTCGCCGCCGTGCCGGTCGTGGATCTCGACCACCGCGACGTCGAGCGCGGCGTCGTCGATGCTCTCCACCTCGACCGGGGTGGCGTCCAGTTGCACGGGCCCGGCCACCAGGTCAGGGTGTTCCAGGACGACGACGCGGACCACCTCGTCGTGGGGCTGGATGACCGTGCCGGTGAAGTCGGAGACGTGGATCGTCTTCTTGCCCATGCGCGGTGCTTCTCCTGTCGTGGGTCGGGGTTGCGGACCACAAGAAATTACCCGACAGGTGTGCGAAAGCCGCCGCTGGACCGCCCCGGGTGTGTCGTCGCCCCCGGCGGGACGGCGCGGGTCAACGCGGGTTGAGGTTGCGGCGGGTGGACGTGCCGGCCGGCAGCTTGTTCAGCTCTCCCCAGGAGAGCGCCTCGGTCCGGCTGGCGCCGCGGTTGCCCCGGTACGGCACCTGCGCGGGGAACCGTTCGGCGGCCCCGGGCGCGCGCCAGAGCCGCTCGGTCTCCTGTTGGTACCGGTCATTCGGCTGATTCGGCATGACCATTACCGTCCCAAAGAAAGTTGTACATGTATGGAAATGAATATGACGCTCGATCGATGTCTCAGGTTCCCGCGACCGCGCCGGATCTCGGGGCGGCGTCCATCGACGACGTCCTGCACCTGTACCCGCCCGCCGTGCGCTTGAACCGACGTCGGTGCGCCTGAGGCGCGAAGCCCGGCAACGAGGCCGGCGGGCCCGCTGATCGGAACGGTGCGCCGGGCGGCAACCGTCCGGCGTACGGTGATCGGCGGGCGGGCCGGGGCGCGAACCGCGCGGCCGAGCGCGGCGAGCGACCCCGGCGGCGTCCGCGCGGGCGGCTGCCGTGGGTCGACCGCGGGGGAAGGTGACTCGATGCTCGACCGGCGGCTCCACCTGCACCTGACGACCTGGCTGGGCCAGTGGCCGGCGGGCCCGGCGCTGCACGTGGTCGGGTCGCACCGGCGGGCCCGGCCGGCCTGGGACGGTCGGCTTCGGCCGGCGATCGCGGTCGCGGCCGGGGCGAGCACCGTGCTCTCCGTACCGCCGGACCGGGTGGACGCGGTCCGCGAGCTGGCCTGCCGGCGGGCCGGGCGGTTCCTGCCCGAGCTGCCCGCGACGGTCGGCCAGCCCGGCTGGGCGGTCCACGACGACGTGTTCCGGTGGAGCGTGGCCCCGGCCCCGCTGCCCGACGTGGGGGATTGGGTGTCCCCGGCCTCGCCGGGGTTGCCGTCCTGGCTCCGGCTCTTCGACCGGCCCGTGCTGGTGGTGCGCGACGAGCGTGGCCGGTACCTGTCCGGGGTGGGGGTGAAGCGGCACGACGCGTACGGCCACGAGCTGGCGGTGGGGACGGTGCCGGCGGCGCGGGGGCGGGGGTTGGCCCGGCGGCTGGTCGCGCAGGCGGCCCGCCGGGTGCTCGACGAGGGGGCCGTCCCGACCTACCTGCACGACCGCGCCAACGGGGCCTCCGCGCGGGTCGCCGAGGCGGCCGGCTTCCCCGACCGGGGTTGGCGGTCGTTCGGGGTGTACCCGCCCTGAGCGGGCGGTGAGGGCGGGGCGCGGACCGTGGATCCCGGGCCGGATCCACGGCCCGCAGCCTCCCCCAGGTCCCCGTGCCCGCGACGGGCGTTGCGGGGCCGGTCGCCGTGCGTGCTGATTACGCTACGTATTTTTGGGCTGTCCGGCAAGGTGTCGGCGGGCGGTTGGAGCTGTCCAGAAGTGGACTTGACCTGGAGCGGAGCGTGGCGAGGCGGCGCGGCGGGTCAGTGACGCAGCGTGCGAATGAGGTCGAGCACCTGCCGGGTGACCGGGCGCAGTACCCGCAATCGGGACAGCCCCACCAGCCGGTCGACCAACGGCACCGCGCCGTCGATGAGCCGCCGGGTCTTGGCCTGCTGCGGGGACCGGTCGTGGACCCAGTAGAGGACCACCCCCATGTACGCGAGCCACAACAGCTCGGGCAGGTGGGGGCGCAGCTCGGCGTCCACCTTCGCGGTCGAGCCGTCGAGGACCTCGGCGAAGAGGTCGACGGCCGCCAGCCTGGGCGCGGACGACTCGGCGGAGAACGGGCTGAGCGGGGACGTCGGCTCCGCCGCCGTCTTGAAGAAGCTCGCCGCGAAGTCGTGCGAGGGGGTGAGCACGTCGATGCCGGCGTGCAGCACCCCGGCGAGCCGGGCGGCGAACTCGGACTCCCGGTCGAGCACCGGCTGCGCCGCCGCCCGGTGCTGGAGCTGGGCGCGGGCGTAGAACTCCTGGATCAGGTGGTCCTTGGAGCCGAAGTAGTAGTAGGCGTTGCCCACCGCCACCCCGGCCTCCTGGGCGATGGCGCGCATGGTGGTCCGGGCGTACCCCCGCTCCTGGAACAGCCGCATCGCCGTGTCCAGGATGAGCTGCCGCGTCTGCTCGCCCCGGGCGGTGGCCGGCTCACCCGCAGCGGTCGTCGGCGCAGTCTGCTCGGTCATCGGGTTCACCGTATCCCGCCGGGTCGTCGACCGGCCCCGCCCACGGGTCGCGGACGCGCTCGCGCACCGACGAGGCGGCGGCGACGAACCGGCGGGCGAGCGGCAGCAGGTGCGGGCGCGCCAGCCGCTCAGCGGCGCCCCGGTGGTCGGCCAGCGCCCACAGGCAGGCGAACCAGGCGCCGTCGCCCGCGTACACCTCGCCGGTGTCCGCGACCACGGTGAGGTCGCGCAGCGTCGCGTCGTGGTCCAGTTCGGGGAAGCGCCGCCGGGCCTCGGCGGAGCCGGCCGGCACGAACTCCAGGGGTACGAGCTGGGCGCGGGACGCCAGCCAGCGGTGGGCGGCGCGGCAGAGCGGGCAGTGCGCGTCGTAGAGGACGGTGAACCGCCGGACGCCACCGCCCCCGTGCGCGGTGGCGTCCGGGGCCCCGCCCGTTCCGTCGCCGGTCGGGACGGTCATCGGGCCGGCGGCGTGCCGGGGCCGGCCTCCGGCCCGGGGCTGGTCGGGCCGGCGGGCTGGTGGGTGCCGGTGGGCTGCTGCGTGCCGACGGGCTGGCGTGGGCCGACGGGCTGCGGGTTACCGGGATGGGGGTTGCCGGGGTGGGGGCCGGTCGCGGCGGCCGGGTGGGGCCTGGGGGGTGCGGGCTGCATCGGCAGCCGGCCGACCGGGGCGAGCGGCGGATGGGTGGCGAGCTGGCGCAGCCGGCCCCGGCGGTACCGGCCGAGCGCGAAGACGTTGAAGAAGTGCAACGCGCCCAGCACCAGCAGCACCAGGCCGATCTTGAGGGAGAGCTCCTCCATGGCCTGGGCGGTGGACCCGACCGGGTCGGGGTGCTTCATCGCCACCGTGACGTAGCCGAGGTTGAGCAGGTAGAAGCCGACCACGAGCAGGCTGTTCACCGCCCGGGCCAGCCGCTCGTCGGCGAACACCTCCTCGAGGAAGACCAGCCCGTTGCGGGAGAGCGCCCGGGCCACCCACACGGTCAGGCCGATGCTGACCGCCAGGTAGACCAGGTACATCCAGACCTTGGTGTCCATCGCCGACGCCCTTCTTGAACGTGTTCAAGTTCGTTGCCATGAGCGTAGGACAGTCTTTGAACACGTTCAAGAGTGGGCGGCCCGGCTTCGGCGTGGCCCGGCCGGCGCGGGGTCTCCGGCGCGGCACGCCGGCACCGATGTGCCGCTCGGCGAGATTCGAGGGCGACACCCCGAGCCCGCGCCGGCAAGCCGCCGGCCGGGCCCAGGGTGCCGCCGCCCGCGTCAGCCGGCCAGGCCGAGCACCTCGGCCGCCGCCCGGCCGTTGGCGTGGCTCGCGCCGTACGTGGTGACGAACGCCCGTACGCCCGCCGGCCGCCACTGGGCCGGCCAGCCCATCTCGACCACGGTCACCGGGTGCGCGGCGGCCAGCGCGGCGATCAGCTCGGGGCCGCCCGGCAGGCGGTGCAGGTGGCGACCGACGAGCACGATCGGCCGCTCCCCGGCGAGCCGGCGCAGGGCCGCGGGCTCGGTCTCGGCGGCGACCACGCGCAGCTCCTCCACGCCGTCGAGGTGCGGGCCGAGGCCCCACGGCACCCGTCCCTCGGCGATGGTCGAGGCGGCGTGCAGCTGCACGACCAGCGGGCGGTCGAGGCTGGACAGCGCCCCCTCCACCCGGACGGCCCGCCGTGCCGCGGCGTACCCGAGTTCGGTGGACGCGGCCGTGGTCGCGCCGGTGGCCCGGGTCCACGCGGCGAGCGTCGCGACGCGGCCGGCCGCCTCCTCGACCCGGGCCCGGTCCAGCCGGCCGTCGGCGAGCGCGTCGACGATCTCCGTGACCACCCGTTCGACCAGCTCGGCGTCGACCTTGGCGCCGATGCAGAGCAGGTCGGCCCCCGCGGCGAGGGCCCGTACGGCGGCGGGGCCCACCCCGCCGGCGGCCACGGCGGCGCCCTTCATCTCCAGCGCGTCGGTGATGACGGTGCCGGTGAAGCCGTACTCGCCGCGCAGCAGGTCGACCAGGACCGCCCGGCTGAACGTGGCGGGGCCGTCGCCGGTCAGCGCCGGCACCCGGATGTGCGCGGTCATCACGGCCTGCGCGCCGGCCGCCACGACCGCGGCGAAGGGCGGCAGGTCGCGCTCGCGGAGCACGTCGAGTGGCACGTCCACGGTGGGCAGTTCGTAGTGGGAGTCGGCGACCGTCGCGCCGTGCCCCGGGAAGTGCTTGGCGCAGGCGGCCACCCCGGCGGCCTGGAGGCCGGCGACCGCCGCGGCGGAGTGCGCGGCGACCCGCACCGGGTCGGCGCCGAACGAGCGGGTGCCGATGACCGGGTTCTCGTCGGCGGTGTTGACGTCCACGGTCGGCGCGAGGTCGACGGTGATGCCGAGGCCCGCCAGCTCCGCGCCGATGGCCTCGTAGACCCGGCGGGTCAGCGCCACGTCGTCGATCGCGCCGAGCGCGGCGTTGCCCGGGTACGGGCTGCCGGTGGCGTGTGCCAGCCGGGTGACGTCACCGCCCTCCTCGTCGATCGCGATCAGCACGTCCGGCCGGCCCGCGCGCAGGGCGGCGGTGCTCGCCGCCAGTTGCCCCGGGTCGTGGACGTTGGTGCCGAACAGGGTGTGCCCGGCGAGCCCCTCGGCCACCAGGTCGACCGCCCAGTCCGGCGGGATCGGCCCCGGGTACGCGGCGAGCAGCGTGCCGAGCGCGAGCCGGCGCAGTCCTGGATCGAGCCCCACGTGATCTTCCCCTTTCGGTGCCCGAGGGCACGGATGTCGTACCGGCGGCGGTCGGCGACGTACCGGGTCGGCCGAGCGCCCCGGTCCCGGGCGGCCGATACGCTACGGCTACCCGTTTGCAGGTCCGTTTACAGTTAGCAAGGTTTAACAAAACTAGAGGACGTGGCATGAGTTCGACCCGGCTGCCCGGCACCCCCCGCCTGTTGCGGGCGCTCAACGACCGCGCCGCGCTGGAGCTGCTGCTGGAGCAGGGGCCGCTGACCCGGGCCCGGCTCGGCGAGCTGACCGGGTTGTCCAAGGTCACCGCCTCCCAGCTGGTCGAGCGGCTGGAGGAGCGGGGGCTGGTCACCCGGGTCGGCGAGCAGGCCGGCGGGCGGGGACCGAACGCCCAGCTCTACGCCGTGCGGCCGGGCAGCGCGCACGTGGTCGGCGTGGACGTCGGCGCCGACCGGGTCGTCGCCGCCTGCGCGGACATCACCGGCGCCGTGATCGGCCGCGTCGAGCAGTCGACCCGGGACACCGACGACCCGGTCGGGGTCGTGCACAACGCGGTGGTCCAGGCCGCGAGCAGCGCCGGGGCGCAGCTGTCGAGCGTACGGCGGATCGTGCTGGGCACCCCTGGCCTGGTCGACCCGGGCACCGGCGACATCACCTTCGCCTTCAACCTGCCGCGCTGGCACAGCGGTCTGCTCGCCGCGCTCCGGGAGGACCTGCACACCCCGGTGGTCTTCGAGAACGACGTCAACCTGGCGGCGGTCGCCGAGGCGCAGTCGGGCGCCGCGCGGGGGCTGACGGACTTCGTCCTGGTCTGGGTCGGCGCGGGCGTCGGCCTCGCGATCGTGCTGGGCGGCCGGCTGCACCACGGCAGCAGCGGCGCCGCGGGCGAGATCGGTTACCTGCCGGTGCCCGGGGCGCCCATCCCGCGCGACGTCTCCCGTCGGGCGAAGCCCGCGTTCCAGCAGCTGATCGGCGCGGAGGCGGTCCGCGAGCTGGCCCGGGCGCACGGCTACCCGGACGACAGCGGGGCCTCCGCAGTGCGGGCCGCGGTCGCCGACGGCACGGCCGGCGGCCCGATGCTCGACGAGGTGGCCCGCCGGCTGGCGCTCGGCGTGGCGAGCACCTGCGTGGTGCTGGACCCGCCGCTGGTGGTGCTCGCCGGTGAGGTCGGCCAGGCCGGCGGGGCGGCGCTGGCGGAGCGGGTGCAGCACGAGGTCGCGGCGATCACCCTGGTCCGGCCCCGGGTGGTGCCCACCGGCCTGACCGAGGAGCCGATCCTGCGCGGCGCGCTGCGCACGGCCCTGGACGCGGTCCGCGACGAGGTCTTTGGCTCGACGGTCGGCTGACCGGCGCTGGCGCGCCGAGTCGGCCGACAGCCGGCCCAAGACCAAGACGGACATCGATCGCGCCGTCGTGCCGGCCGGCCCGGGCGGAGTCGGCCGGTGCCCGTCCGGCGTCGCCCGGACCTGCTCGGCGGGCCTCGCCCAAAGGTGCTCGGCGGGCCTCGCCCAAAGGTGCTCGGCGGGCGCTGGCGGCCCGGAGCGACGGGGTTGGCCGCGCGTCATGTGAAGGAATATTTCATCATCGGCCCCGGTGCTGCAAGGTCTTGCCGCGCCGGGGCCGGATGACACCGCAGGTCACATCAGGTCACATCAGATCGCGTCGGCGGAACACGGCGAACGCCGCCGCGGTCAGTGCCCCCGTCAGCCCGAGCAGCAGGATGAGCGACGGCTGCCAGGTCAGCGACCAGTAGCCGGTGCAGGACTGGGTGAGCCCGTCCGGGCACGCCCGCAGGTCCCAGAACTCGACCTTGCCGTTCAGCCAGGCGGCCACGTAGCTGGAGAGCACGTACCGGTCCACCTGGGCGACGTCCAGGATCTCCATCACCAGCCGGGCCCCCAGCTCCCACACCACGAGGTAGCCGGCGATCGCGCCGAGCGCCGCGGACGTGTGTCGGCCCAGGGTGGCGATGGCGAACCCCATCGCGGTGACCAGCAGCACCAGCAGCATGCCGCGCCCCCACGTCGCGCCCAGCGACCGCCAGAACTCCCCGTCGAGCCGCCCGGGCCGGCCGGCGAGCTGGGCGATCAGCCAGAACGCCCCGAGGTACGCCACCGAGGCGACCAGCGACAGCAGCGCCGTCGCGCCGAGCAGCGTGCCCAGCTTGGCACCGAGCACCGTCAGCCGCCGGGGCCGCCAGAGCAGCAGGTTGACCACCCCGCCGGAGTTCAGGTCGGCGCCGATGTAGGAGGCGCCGACCAGGAAGCCGAAGAGCACCAGGAAGGCGACGAGGAAGTAGAGCAGCGGCTGGGCCTCCTCGGCGAAGGTGAACACCCCCGTCAGGAAGTCGGCGGCCACCGGGGCCCGCTCCATCTGGGCCGGGTCGACCTCGCTGCAGTCGTCCGGGATGTACTCGTGCACCTCGTCCACCCGGATGGCGCCGCGCTGCCGGTCCAGGCAGAGCTGGTGGGTGCGCTCCAGCTCGCTGCGCGCCGCGGCGGCCTGCTGCTCGGCGTCGAGGATCTCCTGGGCGGTGGGCCGGTGGGAACCGGCGAGGGTGGTCGCCGCGGTGACGCCGAACGCGAGCACCAGCAGGACGACCATGAGCTGCACGAAGCGCCGGGCACCCAGGCGCTCCAGCTCGGCACGGACCAGGTTCACGCGTCCACTCCGCTCGCGTCGAGGTCGATCACCGGTTCCCGGGGCCCGTGGTCGGGCAGCACCGAGTCGTCCACCTGACGGGGGATCGTCGGGTGCGCCGCCGTGCCGGTCAGTTCGAGGAAGACGCTCTCCAGGTCCGGCCGCAGCGGGGTCAGCTCGCGCACCCACAGGCCCGCCTCGCCCAGCGTGCGGCTGACCGTGACGGCGTCGTCCACGTCGCCCACCACCAGGTGGTCGTCGTGCCCGGTCACCGCCAGCCCCGCCGCCGTCAGCAGCTCGGCGGCCCGCTCCGGGTCGTCCACCCGCACCAGCAGCTCGTGCCGGTCGAACCCGGCCAGCACCTCGTCGACCCGCCCGGCGGCCACCCGCCGGCCCCGCGAGATGATCGTCACGTGGTCGCAGATCAGCTGGATCTCGGCCAGGATGTGGCTGGAGACCAGCACGGTCACGCCGGCCTCGGCCAGCGAGCGCATCAGGTCCCGCATCTCCCGGATGCCGGCCGGGTCCAGCCCGTTCGCCGGCTCGTCGAGGATCAGCAGCTCCGGGTCCTTGAGCAGGGCCGAGGCCACCGCCAGGCGCTGCTTCATGCCCAGCGAGTAGCCCTTGACCCGCTCGTCGCCCCGGTCCCGCAGGCCCACCTGCTCCAGCACCTCGTCGACCCGGGCGACCGGCACGCCGCCGGCCCGGGCGAGCAGGCGCAGGGTGCGGTGCCCGGTGAAGTTGCCGAAGAACTGGGGGCTCTCCACGATCGCCCCGACCCGCCCGGCCACCTGGGGCAGTTGCTCCGGTGAGGTCCGCCCCAGCACCGTCATCCGGCCGGCGTCGGCGCGGACCAGCCCGAGCAGGGCGCGCAGCGTGGTGGTCTTGCCCGACCCGTTGGGGCCGAGGAAGCCGTGGATCTGGCCGGACTCCACCAGCAGGTCGAAACCGTCGACCGCCACCCGGCGCCCCTGCCGCAGGCTGCGGAAGGTCTTGCGCAGACCCTCGATCTCGATGACCGCGCTCACCGGCGCGGCTCCGTGTTCCGACCGGGCATGGACCGTCCTTCGAGTGTGGTGACCAACGACACGGCGCCTCACCCTACGACCGGGGCGCCGCCCGTGGGGGGCGCCGCGGCGCTGCGTGGTTGGATGGTCGGGTGACTGGTGACCTGATCCCCGGCGCCGGCGGCGCCGCAGCCGCGCCCGTGCCCGTGGACGCGGATCTGGTGGTCAGCCTCGACGGCGTCGGCGTACGCCGGTCCGGCACGGCGCTGCTGCACGACCTGGACTGGCGGGTCGAGCTGGACGAGCGCTGGGTGGTGCTCGGCCCGAACGGCGCCGGGAAGACGACACTGCTCAACCTCGCCGCCGGGCGGCTGCACCCGACCACCGGCACCGCCCACGTGCTCGGCGAGCGCATCGGCCGCACCGACGTCAACGAGCTGCGCACCCGCATCGGGCTCTCCACCGCCGCGCTCGCCGAGCGGGTGCCCGCCGACGAGCGGGTCAGCGACGTGGTCGTGACGGCCGCCTGGTCGGTGCTGGGGCGCTGGCGGGAGAGCTACGACAGCGGCGACGAGGCCCGTGCCCGCGCGCTGCTGAGCCAGCTCGGCATCGGCGGCCTCGCCGACCGCGCCTACGGCACGCTGTCCGAGGGGGAGCGCAAGCGGGTGCAGATCGCCCGCGCGCTGATGACGGACCCGGAGCTGCTGCTGCTCGACGAGCCCGCGGCCGGGCTCGACCTGGGCGGGCGGGAGGACCTGGTGGCCAGGCTGGCC
Source organism: Micromonospora sp. NPDC048040 (assembly GCF_055587185.1). Classification (NCBI taxonomy): domain Bacteria; kingdom Bacillati; phylum Actinomycetota; class Actinomycetes; order Micromonosporales; family Micromonosporaceae; genus Micromonospora; species Micromonospora sp. NPDC048040. The sequence goes on from NZ_JBVJGT010000001.1 coordinate 33,063, forward strand.
GAGCTGGCGTACGACCCGGACGCCCCGGCGCTGGTGCTGGTGACCCACCACGTGGAGGAGATCCCGCCCGGCTTCACCCACGCGCTCCTGCTGCGCGACGGCCAGGTGGTGGCCCAGGGGCTGCTCGGTGACACCCTCACCGGGGACAACCTCTCCAAGACCTTCGGGCTGCCGCTGGTGGTCGAGCGCTCCGGCGACCGGTACACCGCGCGCGCCGCCTGAGGCGCCAGATGGAGGTCGGCGTGCTGCAGACCAGGGTCGTCGTGGTGGGCAGCGCCAACATGGACCTGGTGGGCACCGCCCCCGCCCTGCCCCGGCCGGGGGAGACCCTGCTCGGCACCGGCTTCGTCATGGTGCCCGGCGGCAAGGGCGCCAACCAGGCCATCGCCGCGGCCCGCGCCGGCGCCTCCTGCGCCTTCCTCGGGGCGATCGGCTCCGACGCGTTCGGCGTCACCCTGCGGGCCCGGATCGCCGCCGCCGGCGTCGACACCGACCAGCTCCGCACGACGTACGGCACGTCGGGGGTGGCGCTGGTGATGGTCAACGCCGAGGGCGAGAACGCCATCCTCGTCACCCCCGGCGCGAACGCCTCGATGACCCACCTCACCGAGCCCGAGCTGGCGGCCGTACGCTCCGCGGACGTGCTGCTCGCCCAGCTGGAGATCCCGGTCGGCACGGTGACCCGGGCGGCGGTCGCGGCCCGGGCGGCCGGCAGCCGGGTGGTGCTCAACGCCGCGCCGGCCGTGCCGGTGCCCCCGGAGTTGCTCGCGGCGACGGATCTGCTGGTGGTCAACGAGACCGAGGCGCAGGCGCTGACCGGGCGCGGTAGGGACGACCCGTCGGCCCTGCTCGACCTGGTGCCCCGGGCGGTGCTCACGCTCGGCGCGCAGGGCGCCTGGTACGGCGACCGGGACGGCACCGCCGTGCACGTGCCGGCGGTCAAGGTCGACGTGGTGGACTCCACGGCGACCGGGGACGCCTTCACCGCCGCCCTCGCGGTCGCCTGGGGCGAGGGCCGGGACCTCGTCGACGCGGTGCGTTGGGCGGCGGCGGCCGGGGCGGCCTGCGCCCGCCGGCTCGGCGCCTCCTCGGCCCTGCCCAGCCGGGCCGAGATCGAGGAGCTCTACACCCCGGCCTGATCCGGTCCCGGAACGTCGGCCGCCCCTTCGCTGCTACTTCTGAATCAGCAGCGGGCCGTTTCCGCTAGGCCGGGTGCTTGATGCTCTCGATGATGCGGGCGAAACCCTCCTTCCCGTGGCCCGCCTCGATCTGGCGGTGCAGGAGTCGCTGGACCGTGGCGACGACCTCCGTGCTGATGCCCTGCTCGGCGCTGGCCGCCAGGATGTCGCCGAGGTCGGAGAACTCCAGGCTCTGCTGTCCGTCGACGGTGTAGTCCCCGCCGTCGATGACCGCGGCGAACTCGTGGAAGGCGCCGGTCATGGCGGTCAGCCAGGGCGCGGCCATGGTGGCGAACTTCGCCGCCGTCACGCCGGCCGGCGCGACCATGGCGGCGCCGTGCATGAACCCGGCGAACATGACGTACATGCCCGCGAGCAGGGCGAGGTCGTAGAGGGACGCCAGCCCGGGGTCCTCGCCGAACCAGGTGCTGTCGCCCCACACGTCGAGCAGTGGCTGGTACTGGTGGAAGGCGTCGGCCGACCCGCTGTAGAGGATCGACGATCCGGGCTGCCCGATCATGGACGGTACGGCCATGATCCCGCCGTCGAGGTACGCGATCCCCGCGTCGGCGGCCCAGGCGGCCAGCTCGCGGGACTGGTCCGGTGACGTCGTGGTCACGTTGACCAGGGTCCGGCCGGCCAGGTCGCCGGCGAGCGGGTCGAGCACCTCGTGGACGGACGTGTGGTCCAGCAGGCAGACGATCACCAGTCGGCTGGCCCGGACGGCGTCGCCCGCCGTGGTGGCGGCCCGCGCGCCCTGCGCGACGAGGTCGTCCGCCCTGCCCGGCGAGCGGTTCCACACCGTCGTCTCGTGCCCGGCCCTCAGCAGTGCGACGGCCAGCGCGCTGCCCATCGCGCCCAGCCCGAGAACGCTCACCTGGATGCCGTCGTTCGCTGTCATGTTCGGGGCTCCCCTCGAGAGTCGTGGTACGAGGAGATCCTCACCGCAGCCGGTAGAGTGCGCCAGTACCGACTAATTGGTCAGGTACTTACCTCTTGGTAAGTGCAGCGGGAGGCGGCATGGCAACGAAGGCGCGACGCGGTCCCTACATCTGCGGCATCGATGCCGCGATGGACGTCGTCAGCGGCAAGTGGAAGTCGCTGATCCTCTGGGAGTTGCACCACCACGGGACCCGCCGGTTCGCCGAGCTGCGGCGCGGCCTGCCGGGCGTCAGCGAGAAGATGCTGATCCAGCACCTACGCGAGATGGAGGAGGACGGGCTCGTGCACCGTGAGGTGTACCGCGAGGTGCCGCCGAAGGTCGAGTATTCCCTGACCGAGCACGGGATCTCCCTCAACGCCGCCCTGGCGCCGCTGGGCGAGTGGGGCACCGCCCGCATCCGGCGGATCGGCCCCGACCGGGTCCCGGTGAACGGGGCCGTGCCCGCCCCACGCTAGACCGGGCCGCTCACCGCCGCTCACGCCTCCGCTTCGTCGCTGAGCTTCTCGCCCCGGCGGCGGAGCATGCCCAACCCGGGGATGCCGGCGACGGCGAGCTTCAGGTCGCGGGTGACGTCGAGCAGGTCGTGCAGGTCCGGGCCGACCCGGTCCAGGGTGGCCAGGATCGGCAGGATGTCCGCCGTCAGGTGCTGCTTGAGTTTGGGCAGCTCGTCGACGAGCCGGATCGCGGCGGTCACCTCCTCGTGGCTGAGCTGCTCGACGAAGCGGTTCGCCATGGGCGCCGCCCGGCGCAACGCCGGCTCGTACGCCGTCAGCAGTTCGGCGGCGGTGGCCGCCGCCTCCGCCGCGGTACCCACGGCGCCGGCCGCCCGACCGGCCACCGACTCGGCCTGCCCGACCACCACGGACGCGGCGGTGGCCACCTCGGTCGCCGTCCCGATGGCGGCGGTCGCGGCGGCGCTGATCGCGGGCACCTCCCGCACCGCGGCGTCGGCGTCGGCGAGCACCTGGTCGGTCCGGTCGAGGGTCTGCTCGACCCGGTCCACCATGCCGTCGACCCGGCCCGCCGTGGCGTCGACCCGGTCCACCATGTCGTCGACCCGCTCCACCACGCCGTCGATCCGGTCCACCACCCCGTTGATCCGGGCCAGCAGCGCCTCCACGGAGTCCAGCACGGCGAACGCGCGGGCCGGCACGGCGGCGAACGAGGCCGCCGAGCCGAGAGCCTGGTCGAGGGCGGAGCGGGTCAGACCGACGACCGCGGCGGGCCGGGGGAGGGAAATCACCATGGCACCAAGTGTGCGTTGCCCGCGCCCGAACCGCCGGGCGGCGCAACGCGGCCCCGGGCAGCGCCCGGGGCAAGGCCCGGGCAGCGCCTCGGGTCAGGCCTCCGTGTGCTGCTCGACCGCGCGCTGGACCGCCCGGTAGATCTGCCCGAACCGCAGCGCGTCCGGCGTGCGCAGCAGCAGCACCTCGCGGCCGTGGTGCTGCACCCAGAGTTCGTGCACCTTGCTGCCCCGCTCGTAGGAGCGGTCGAGCCAGCCGAGCGGGATCTCCAGGAACGGGGTCAGGGCCAGCGCGCCGACCACGCACGCGGCGAGGATGACCAGTGCCAGCTGCCACTCGCCCCGGTCCTGCGCCGACCAGGCCAGCGCGAGCACGCAGACCACCGCGACCAGCGGGGGCAGCGAGAGGAGCAGGACCAGGACGCCGCGGCCCAGCACCCGGCCGCGTACCGCCAGCGTCTTCGGCCCCTGCGCGTGCCAGACGTACGTCACGTCGGCGATCGCGACGGCGTGGCCTCCGGCCCGGATCGACTCCGACGTCACCTGCACCGCGTCGTCCCGGTAATAGAGGGTCATCACTAAGCTTAACTGCTGCGCCGCGTCCACGACCGGCCGAGGTGGACGGCGGTCGATGCCGCGCGACTCCATTGGGTAGCGTCGGAGCGCATGAGCGGGCACGGGCACATGACCGAAGAGGAACGCCGGAACGAGGAGAACCGCAACGTCGCGGCGGTCCGCCGCTACCTGCGGGCGTTCGTCACCAAGGACCTGTCCGAGGTGCGCGCGGTGGTCGCCGAGGACGTGCAGATCTACGGTTCCGGCCGGCAGGTGCGGGGGCGGCACTTCGTCGAGCAGGCCGTCGCGTCGCCCGGGCTGACCGTGCTCGACCAGCGGACGCACGCGCTCTTCGCCGCCGGCGACCGCGTCGTGGTCTCGCTGGCGCAGACCTACCGGCGGGACGCCACCGGCGCGACCGCGGTGCAGAGTTCCTGCAAGATGTACCGGCTGGCGGAGGGGCGGATCGTGCAGTTCTGGGGCGAGCAGGACCTCTACGGGCTGCTGCGGGGCCTCGGCATGCTGCCGGACGAGCCGATCGAGTTCTAACGGCGGCGGGGCGTCGCCGGCTGGCCGGCCTCCACCGCCCGCTGTACCGCCCGGTAGATCTGCCCGAAGCGCAGGGCGTCGCCGGTGCACAGCAGCCGCACCGGCTGGCCGCGCCAGCGGGCCCAGATCTCCAGTTGCCGGCTGCCCCGCGCGTACGAGCGGTCCAGGTGCTCGAAGAGGAAGTCGGCGACCGGCCCGACCGCGAGCCCGACGAGCACCGAGGCCCCGACGATGGCGACGGTGACGGTGAGGGAGCGGTCCAGCGTGAGCGCCAGCGCGATGCCGAGCGCGGCGGCCACCAGGGGGCCGGCCAGCGCCGCGCCGATCGCGCCCCGGCCGGCGAGCACCCGCCAGGACCGGCTGCCGCGCCGGTGCCAGACCATGCTGATGTCGGCCAGCTGAAACGTGCGGCCGTCCACGCGGACGGCGGCGGACGTGATCTGGACCGACCTGTCGTCGTAATAAGTGATCATGGCGGTACTCCCGGTGGCGGGCCTGACACCACACTACTTTCCCCGACGGCCCGCGCCGTAAGGTTGGCTCGCGACTTCGACGAGGAAGTGAGGGCCAGCGTGGGCGAGTTCGTGCGGCTGGAGACCAAGGACGGCATCGGCACCATCCGGCTGGAGCGGCCGCCGATGAACGCGCTGAACACCCAGGTGCAGGAGGAGTTGCGCGCCGCGGCCGCGGCGGCCACCGCGGACCCGGATGTCCGCGCCGTCATCGTGTACGGCGGCGAGAAGGTCTTCGCCGCCGGCGCGGACATCAAGGAGATGGCCGACATGTCCTACGTGGACATGGCGGAGCGGGCGGCCGACCTGTCCAGCGCGCTCGGCGCGATCGCCCGGATCCCGAAGCCGGTCGTCGCCGCGATCACCGGTTACGCCCTGGGCGGCGGCTGCGAGCTGGCGCTGGCGTGCGACTGGCGGGTCGTCGCCGAGGACGCGAAGCTCGGCCAGCCGGAGATCAAGCTCGGCATCATTCCCGGCGCGGGCGGCACCCAGCGGCTGGCCCGCCTGGTCGGCCCGGCCCGCGCCAAGGACCTGATCATGTCCGGCCGGATGGTGGACGCCCAGGAGGCGCTGCGGATCGGGCTGGCCGACCGGGTGGCCCCGGCCGCCGAGGTCTACGACACCGCGGTCGAGCTGGTGCGTCCGTACCTCACCGGCCCGGTGCAGGCCCTGCGCGCCGCGAAGCTCGCGGTGGACGGCGGCCTCGACATGGACCTCAACTCCGGCCTGGCGTGGGAGAGCCAGCTCTTCGCGGCGCTCTTCGCCACCGACGACCGGCGCGAGGGCATGGCGGCGTTCGTGGCCAAGCGCAAGCCGGACTTCACCGGCCGCTGACCGGCGTGGGGCCGGCGGGGCGCCCGCCGGCCCAGTGGCTCGCCGGCGCGTGAGGCGTCCACCACCGACGTGGACGTCTCACGCGTCGAGCCGAGGATGGTTCACATTCCGCCTACCGGTGAGTAGCGTGTGACTCCGGTCATGCGGACGAAGGGACAGCGGCGATGACGGAGCGGATCGAGGGTCACGGTGGGGAGCTCGCGCTCGCGGCGCTGCGCGCGTACGGGGTGCGGGAGATGTTCACCCTCTCCGGCGGGCACGTCTTCCCGCTCTACGACGCCGCGCACAAGACCGGCTTCCCGCTCTACGACGTCCGGCACGAGCAGTCGGCGGTCTTCGCCGCCGAGGCGGTGGCGAAGCTCCAGCGCCGCCCCGGCCTCGCCGTACTCACCGCCGGCCCCGGCGTCACCAACGGCATCTCGGGGCTGACCAGCGCCTACTTCAACGCCTCGCCGGTGCTGGTGCTCGGTGGTCGGGCCCCGCAGTTCCGCTGGGGCTCGGGCAGCCTCCAGGAGATGGACCACCTGCCGCTGGTCGCCCCGGTCACCAAGCACGCCGAGACGGTGTTCAGCCCCGACGACATCCCGCGCGCGGTGACCGCGGCGCTGACCACCGCGCTCACCCCGCACCGGGGCCCGGTCTTCCTCGACCTCCCCCTGGAGGCGGTCTTCTCGGTCGCCGACGCCGAACTTCCCGCCCTGCCGGGCATCGCGCCGATCGAGCCCGACCCGGACGAGGTGGCGAAGGCGGCCACCCTGATCGCCGCCGCGAGCCGCCCGGTGATCATCGCCGGCTCCGACGTCTACGCCGGGGACGCGGTCGACGCCCTGCGGGCCGCCGCCGAGGCGCTCCAGGTGCCGGTCTTCACCAACGGGATGGGCCGGGGCGCGCTGCCGCCCGAGCACCCCCTCGCCTTCGCCAAGGCCCGCCGGGTGGCGCTCAAGGGCGCCGACGTGGTCGTGGTGATCGGAACCCCGCTGGACTTCCGGCTCAGCTTCGGCGACTTCGGCGACGCGAAGGTGGTGCACGTCGTCGACGCGCCCAGCCAGCGGGCCGGGCACGTCCAGCCGGCCGCCGCCCCCGCCGGCGACCTCCGGCTGGTCCTCACCGCCTTCGCCGACCACCCCGGCGACCGGGCCGACCACGCCGACTGGATCGCCGAGCTGCGCACCGCCGAGGACGCCGCGAAGGCCCGCGACGCCGCGGAGATGGCCGCCGAGACCGACCCGATCCGGCCCGCCCGGGTCTACGGCGAGCTGCGCCGGGTCCTGGCCCGCGACGCCATCACGATCGGCGACGGCGGCGACTTCGTCTCGTACGCCGGCCGCTACCTGGAGCCCGCCCAGCCCGGCACCTGGCTCGACCCGGGCCCGTACGGCTGCCTCGGCACCGGCATGGGCTACGCGATGGGTGCCCGGGTCAGCCACCCGGATCGGCAGATCTGCGTGCTGATGGGCGACGGCGCGGCCGGCTTCTCGCTGATGGACGTGGAGTCCCTCGCCCGGCAGAAGCTGCCCGTGGTGATCGTGGTCGGCAACAACGGCATCTGGGGCCTCGAGAAGCACCCCATGCGCGCCATGTACGGCTACGACGTCGCCGCCGACCTCCAGCCGGAGCTGCGCTACGACCAGGTGGTGAGCGCCCTCGGCGGCGCGGGCGAGACGGTGGCGAAGGCCGCCGACCTCGGGCCGGCCCTGCAGCGCGCCTTCGACGCCGGCGTGCCGTACCTGGTGAACGTGCTCACCGACCCGGCCGACGCGTACCCCCGCTCGTCGAACCTGGCCTGAACCACCGCCCGCCGCCGTCGCCGCGCCCCGGCGACGGCGGCGGCCGCGTTTCACCACCAGCAAAATCGGCGGTACGTCAGCGCCTGTCGCCGTAACGTCAGCCTGGGATCGGCGGAATGTCAGGGATGCCGGTCATGGCGGTTCGACCAGCGAGAACGACAGGAGTTGCGATGGATCACGCGATCCGCGCGGAGGGGCTGGTGCGCCGGTTCGGCGACACCACCGCCCTCGCCGGTGTTGACCTGGCCGTCCCCACCGGCACGGTCTTCGGCCTGCTCGGTCCCAACGGGGCCGGCAAGACCACCACGGTCCGGGTGCTCGCCACCCTGCTGCGCGCCGACGAGGGGCGCGCCACGGTCGGCGGCTTCGACGTGGTGCGCGACGCCCACCGGGTGCGCCAGCTCATCGGCCTGACCGGCCAGTACGCCTCGGTCGACGAGACGCTCACCGGGGCGGAGAACCTGCTGCTCATCGGCCGGCTGCTCGGCTCCTCCCGGGCCGATGCCAGGGCCCGCGCCCGGCAGTTGCTCGCCGACTTCCACCTCAGCGACGCCGCCGACCGGCCGGCCAAGACCTACTCGGGGGGCATGCGCCGCCGGCTCGACCTCGCCGCCAGTCTGGTCGGCCGGCCGCAGGTGCTCTTCCTCGACGAGCCGACCACCGGCCTCGACCCGCGCAGCCGCAACGAGCTGTGGGACATCGTGCGCGGCCTGGTCTCCGACGGGGTGACGGTGCTGCTCACCACCCAGTACCTGGAGGAGGCCGACCAGCTCGCCGGCGAGATCGCCGTCGTCGACCACGGCCGGGTGATCGCGCAGGGCACGCCGGAGGAACTGAAGGCCAGGACCGGCGGCCAGGTGCTCGCCGTCCGGCCCGCGGACGCCGCCGACCTGCCGACCGTGGTGGCCATCGCGGGCGAGGCGGTCCACGCCACCCCGGAGGTGGCCCAGAGCACCGTCACCGTGCCGGTGAACGACCCGGCCGTGCTGCCCGCCGTGGTGAGCCGCCTCGACGCCGCCGGCATCGTGGTCGCCGAGCTGGCCCTGCGCGGCTCCAGCCTGGACGAGGTGTTCCTCCAGCTGACCGGGCACCGCGCCGACGCCGACGCCCCTTCCGGGGCCGACCTGGAGAGGACCCCGGCATGACCGCCGCCACCCTGACCGCACCGGTCGCGCCGGGGCGCCGGCTCGGCCCCGCCGCCGGGCTGCGGCACACCTTGACCCTGGCCTGGCGCAGCCTGGTGCAGATCAAGCACAACCCGATGGAGTTGCTCGACCTGAGCATCCAGCCCGTGATGTTCGTGTTGCTGTTCACGTACGTCTTCGGCGGGGCGATCTCCGGCTCGCCGGGGGACTACCTGACCTTCGCGCTGCCGGGCATCATCGTGCAGAACGCCTTCTTCGCCACCATGACCACCGGGTTCGGGCTGAACAACGACCTCACCAAGGGCGTGTTCGACCGGCTCCGTTCGCTGCCCATCGCCCGCTGGGCGCCGCTGGCCGGGCGGATCCTCGCCGACACGGTCAAGCAGGCGTGGTCGGTGTCGCTGCTCGTCGGCGTCGGCGTGATCCTCGGCTTCCGCCTGGGCAACGGCCTGCCCGGCCTGCTCGGGGCGTTCGCCCTGCTGCTCGCGTTCTCGCTGGCCGCGTCGTGGATCTCGGTGCTGGTCGGCGTGCTGGTCAACGAGCCGGAGAAGGTGCAGATCTTCGGCTTCATGGTGATCTTCCCACTGACCTTCACCAGCAACGCGTTCGTGCCGACCGAGACCATGCCCGGCTGGCTCCAGAGCTGGGTCGAGGTCAACCCGGTCACCATCCTGGCCGACGCGCTGCGCGGCCTGCTGGTCGGCGGGCCGGTGGCCGTGCCGGTGGTGCAGTCGCTGCTCTGGGCGGCCGTCCTCGCGGCGATCTTCGCCCCGCTCGCCGTGCGCGGGCTCCGGCGCCGGGTGTGACCCGCAGCCGGCCGCCGGCTACACCTCGGGGCGGTCCTCTTCGCGCGGCGGCTCGCCCTCGCGTCGGCGCAGGTCGTCCTCGCGTCGGCGCAGGTCCTCCTCCCAGCGGGTGAACAGCTCCTGGTCCTCCCGCCGGGAGCGCTCGCCGAGCGAGCGGAGGAACTCGGGGTCGTCGTCCGGGGCGACCGGGCGGGGCCGCTCGCGGGCCGGCAGGATCCGGCCCGGCGACGGGGCGCCGCCGGGCCGGCCCGGGGTGCGCTCGCGCCCGGCGGCGAACCAGGCGAGGGAGCCGAGCAGCGGGAAGAACAGGATGATCAGCACCCAGGCGATCCGGGGGAGGGCCTTGATCTCGCCCTCCTCCGCGGAGAGGCAGCTGATCAGCGCGCAGACCGCGAGGACGATCTGCACCACGAAGAGGAGGACGTACAGCCGGGCCATGCGTCAATGATGGCGCACCCGGTCCCGTCAACCCAGCCCGCGCGCCGCCAGGAGCGCGCCGAGCAGCGCGTAGCCGGCGGTGGCCAGGGCGACCAGGGGCAGCGCCCGCCCGTAGCGGGAGGCCGGGCCGACGGCGTTCGCCCGCCGCCAGCAGACCGCCAGCGCCGCGCCCCAGCCGAGCACGGCGAGCCCGGCGACGAGCGCGCCGAGCGTCCCGCCGGCGGGCGGGCCGGTGAGCGCCAGCCGCACGGTCAGCACCATGATCACCGTGAGCGCCAGCGCCGTGCGCCGCCAGGCAAGCCGGGTCCGCTCGGGTTGCAGCCCGGGGTCGCGCGCCGGCCGGCCCGGCGGCGTCCGCTGCGCGCCGGCGCTCACCGTTCGCCGACCGCCCGGGCCAGCACCGCCGCCACCAGCAGCAGCGCGCCGAGGCCGACGGCGAGGGCGAGCACCGCCGGGAAGCGGGAGGCCGGCAGTTCCTCGCCGAGCCGGATCGCCCGCTCCGTACGCGCCCAGTGGTCGACCGCCCGGACCGCCACCGTTCCGCCGAGCAGCAGCAGCGCGACGGCGATCACCTCACGCAGGTGCGCCAGCGGCAGCGGCGGCAGGAACTGGGCGGCGGCGAGCCCACCCGCGACCAGCGCCAGCCCCGTACGCAGCCAGGCCAGGAAGGTCCGTTCGTTGGCCAGCGAGAACCGGTAGTCGGGGGTGCTGCCGACCGAGCGCAGTTCGCGCGGGTCGAACCATCGCCTGATCGCCTGCCACACGTGCCGATTATCCGCTTCCGTCCGGTCGTAGCCTGGAGCAGTGACGGATCTTGACGTGACGACGCTGCGGAACGCGTACGACCACCAGTTGCGGGCGCGGGTGCCCGACCCGCTGCCGGCGGGGGTGACGGTGGACCGGGACGGTCCGCTGGTCCGCCTCCTCGGCCTCGATTACGGCGGCTTCCTCACCTACCGCGACCTCGACGGGCTGACCGGCGCGGCGCTGGACGCGCTGATCGCCCGGCAGGTGGAGTTCTTCCGGGCGCGCGGCGAGTCGGTGGAGTGGAAGTGGCACGGCCACGACGAGCCGGCGGACCTGCCGGAGCGGTTGCGGGCCGCCGGGTTCGTGCCGGAGGAGCCGGAGACCGTCGTGATCGGCCCGGTCGCGCCGCTCGCGGCCGCGCTCCCGGTGGTCCCCGAGGGCGTACGCCTGCGCGAGGTGACCGCCCGCGCGGACCTGGACCGGATCGTGGCGATGGAGGAGGCGGTCTGGAACGCCGACCGCAGCCACCTGGCCACCGGGCTGGAGAAGGAGATCGCGGCGGACCCGCAGTCGATCACGGTGGTGGTGGCCGAGGCGGGCGACGAGGTGGTGAGCGCGGGCTGGGTGCGTTACGTGCCGGGAACCGGGTTCGCCACCCTGTGGGGCGGCTCGACCCTCGCCCCGTGGCGCCGCCGGGGCATCTACCGGGCGCTGGTCACCTACCGGGCCCGGCTCGCCGCCCAGCGTGACCGGACGCTGCTCCAGGTGGACGCCTCCGACGAGAGCCGGCCGATCCTCCAGCGGCTCGGCCTCGTCCCGGTCACGACGACCATCCCGTACGTCTACACTCCGTGATCATGGAGCAGCGGTTGACGGCCGAGGAGCGGCTGACCCTCAAGACGGGCGCGTTCGGGGCGGTGTTCCTGGTGGCCAACGCCGACCCGGGGATGCTCGCCCTGTTGCGGGAGAGCTTCGCCGCCTCCGCCGCGATGGCCGACACGAGCGGGATCGTGAAGGAGGCGCTGACCACCGGGCCGCTGCCGAAGCTGCCCCGGGACTCGGCGCTGGAGATCGAGGCGGTGGTGCTGCCGGCGCTGGGCCGCTCCGTCGAGATCCTGCGCGAGAAGTCGCCGCAGGACGTGGCGGTCTACCGCGAGGTGGTGCTGTCGGCCGCCGAGCGGGTGGCCGGGGCGCACCGGGGGGTGGCTCCGGCCGAGGCGGCGGTCATCGAGCGGATCAGGGGCGCGCTGGCTCAGTCGGCGTGAGCCGGTCCGCCGGCGCGGCTGCGCGCCGGCCCGGCGACCAGAGCGCCCGGACGGTGGCGCGTACGCACCGGTCGCGGACCCGGCCGCAGGCGCAGCGGTACGCCTCGGGGCGCGCCCGGCGGCAGGGGCGCCGCGGCGCGTCGTGCGGCGTGGCGCTGGAAGATTCTGACATTTCGCGACACCTCCCGATTTGCCAGATTACCCGTCCGGCGGCCTGCCGTGAGCTGTGTCACCCTGAGGTCGCCAGAGGTCGATGCTACTGGCAGGTAACATTGCGCCGTGGGCAACTGCACAGCAGCCCGTGGTTGACCGATCGTTAAGTCACGCGGGAGGCTGCGCCCGTGACCGGGCGAGTGATCGCTACACCAAACAGGAGGGTCGTCGAAGCGCGATGAACATCGTCGTACTCGTCAAGCAGGTGCCCGATTCGGGCGCGGACCGCAACCTGCGCACTGACGACAACACCGTCGACCGCGGTTCGGCGAACAACGTCATCAACGAGATGGACGAGTACGCCATCGAAGAGGCGTTGAAGATCAAGGAGGCCCACGGCGGCGAGGTCACCGTCCTGACCATGGGTCCGGACCGGGCGACCGAGTCGATCCGCAAGGCGCTCTCCATGGGCCCCGACAAGGCCGTGCACGTCGTGGACGAGGCCCTGCACGGGTCCTGCGCCGTGGCCACCTCGAAGGTGCTCGCCGCCGCGCTCGGCCAGCTGAACGCCGACCTGGTGCTCTGCGGCGCCGAGTCGACCGACGGCCGGGTGCAGGTGATGCCGCACATGATCGCCGAGCGGCTGGGCGTCGCGGCGCTGACCGGCGCCCGCAAGCTCACCGTCGACGGCTCCACCCTGACCGTCGAGCGGCAGACCGAGGAGGGCTACGAGGTGGTCACCGCCGCCACCCCCGCCGTGGTCTCCGTCTGGGACACCATCAACGAGCCGCGCTACCCGTCCTTCAAGGGCATCATGGCCGCGAAGAAGAAGCCGGTGCAGACGCTCTCCCTGGGTGACCTCGGCGTCGCCCCGGCCGAGGTGGGCTTCGAGGGCGCGACCAGCGCCGTACTGGAGCACACCAAGCGCCCGCCGCGCTCCGGCGGCGCGAAGATCACCGACGAGGGCGACGGCGGCGTCAAGCTGGTCGAGTTCCTCGCCACCGAGAAGTTCGTGTGAGAGGTCTGGACATGTCTGAGGTTCTCGTCGTCGTCGAAGCCACCCGGGAATTCGGCGTCAAGAAGGTCACCCTGGAGATGCTCACCCTCGCCCGCGAGCTGGGCACGGCGAGCGCGGTCGTGCTCGGCGGCCCCGGCGCCGCCGAGGCGCTGAGCGCCAAGCTGGGCGAGTACGGCGCGGAGAAGATCTACGCCGCCGAGGGTGACGACATCGACGGCTACCTGGTGGCCCCCAAGGCCACCGCCGTGGCCGAGCTGGTCAAGCGGGTGCAGCCCGCGGCCGTGCTGCTCGCCTCGTCCCAGGAGGGCAAGGAGATCGCCGCCCGCCTGGCCGTCAAGCTGGACAACGGCATCCTGACCGACGTGGTCGACCTGACCGCCGACGGCACCGCCACCCAGGTGGCCTTCGCCGGCTCGACCATCGTCAAGTCCAAGGTCACCCGCGGCCTGCCGCTGGTCACCGTCCGGCCGAACTCGGTCAACCCGACCCCGGCGGCCGCCACCCCGGCCGTCGAGCAGCTCACCGTGTCGGTCACCGACGCCGACAAGCTGGCCAAGGTCGTCGACCGGGTCGCCGAGCAGAAGGGCACCCGCCCCGAGCTCACCGAGGCCGGCGTCGTCGTCTCCGGCGGTCGCGGCGTCGGCAACGCCGACAACTTCAAGCTGGTCGAGGAGCTGGCGGACCTGCTCGGCGGCGCCGTCGGCGCGTCCCGCGCGGCCGTCGACTCCGGCTTCTACCCGCACCAGTTCCAGGTGGGCCAGACCGGCAAGACCGTCTCCCCGCAGCTCTACGTCGCGCTCGGCATCTCCGGTGCCATCCAGCACCGGGCTGGCATGCAGACCTCGAAGACCATCGTCGCGGTCAACAAGGACGGCGAGGCGCCGATCTTCGAGCTAGCCGACTTCGGCGTGGTGGGCGACCTGTTCAAGGTCGTCCCGCAGGCCGCGGAGGAGATCCGCAAGCGCAAGTGAGCTGACGCTCGCCCGCACCCGGGCCGGGAACCGCGCGGCGGTTCCCGGCCCGTCGCTGTCCGGCTCCGGCCGGGGAGGATCGGGACCGACGACATCATCGGGTGCGGCCTGACCGCGGGTGGGGAGCTGATCGGCGGGCCGGGGAGCTGAGCCGGCCCGCCGATCAGCCCGTCAGAGGCCCTCGGCGCGCTCTCGCGAAAGCCGTGGGCTGTCGGACGCCTCGGCGGAAACGTCGACAACCGAGTATGCCTGATGGCCGACGTCCGGTGGCAACGGCAGCAGCTCGTCCGACCCGTCGCCGAGCACACCGACCGGGAACATCCGTGTGTCGCGCGGCTCGGTAGTACCCCGCGAGGTCCGAGAGATTCGTGACGTGCGGGTACGAGATCTCACCGCCCCGTGGGTTGGACGGCGTACTCCGGCGTCCATCCGGTCCGGGGCCGGTCGTTAGGCTGAGCCGTGATGGCATACCTGGATCACGCGGCGACGACTCCGATGCTCGACGAGGCACTGGAGGCGTACGTCGCCACCGCCCGCGAGGTCGGCAACGCGTCCTCGCTGCACGCGTCGGGCCGCCGTGCCCGGCGGCGGGTGGAGGAGTCGCGGGAGCGGGTGGCCGCCGCGCTGGGCGCCCGCCCCTCCGAGGTCGTCTTCACCGGCGGCGGGACCGAGAGCGACAACCTCGCGGTCAAGGGCATCTTCTGGGCGCGGCGGGGAGCCGACACCCGGCGGGACCGGGTGGTCTCCAGCGCGGTCGAGCACCACGCGGTGCTCGACGCGGTGGACTGGCTGGTCGACCACGAGGGGGCCCGGGTGGGCTGGCTCTCGGTGGACGCCAACGGCCGGCTCAGCCCCGACGAGCTGCGCGCCGAGCTGGCCGAGCATGGTGACCGGGTCGCGGTGGTGACCGCGATGTGGGCCAACAACGAGGTGGGCACCGTGCAGCCGGTCGCCGACCTGGCCGCGGTCGCCGCCGAGCACGGGGTGCCGTTCCACACCGACGCGATCCAGGCGGTCGGGCAGGTGCCGGTGGACTTCGCCGCCAGCGGGGTCGCCGCGCTGACCGTGACCGGGCACAAGCTCGGCGGGCCGACCGGGGTGGGCGCCCTCGTGCTCGCCCGCGACGTACCGGCCACCCCGCTGCTGCACGGCGGCGGCCAGGAGCGCGACGTGCGCTCCGGCACCCTCGACACCGCCGGCATCGTCGCCTTCGCCGTCGCCGTGGAGGCGGCGGTCAAGGGCCAGCAGGAGTACGCGGCCCGGATCGCCGCGCTCCGCGACGACCTGGTCGAGCGGGTCCGGCAGGCGGTGCCCGAGGTGGTCTTCAACGGCGACCCCACCGGCCGGCTGCCGGGCAACGCGCACTTCTCCTTCCCCGGCTGCGAGGGAGACGCCCTGCTGCTCCTGCTGGACGCCCAGGGAATCGCCTGCTCGACCGGCTCGGCCTGCTCCGCCGGGGTGGCCCAGCCGTCCCACGTGCTGCTGGCCATGGGCGCCGACGACGACCGCGCCCGTTCCTCGCTGCGCTTCACCCTCGGCCACACCAGCACGCCCGCCGACGTCGACGCCCTCATCGCCGCGCTCCCGGCCACCGTCGAACGCGCCCGTCGCGCCGCCGCCCTCCGCACCCCCCGCTGACCCCCCACCCCACCCCACCCCGCCGCGCTCGCGATCTTGCATTTTCGGCCCCTCGATCGCGGTGTCCGCCCCTTTTGCCGGGGCGACAACTGCAAGATCGCGCGGCGGGCGACGTCGGGGTCAGGGCGGGGAGGTCGGGCGGGGCGGGGGCGAGGATAGGCTCGGTGGGGTGAAGGGAGTGGGCCGGTGAGGGTGTTGGCGGCGATGTCCGGCGGGGTCGACTCGGCGGTCGCGGCGGCGCGGGCGGTGGAGGCGGGGCACGACGTGACCGGCGTGCACCTGGCGCTGGCGCGCAACCCGCAGACGTACCGCACCGGTGCGCGCGGCTGCTGCACGCTGGAGGACTCCCGCGACGCCCGGCGGGCCGCCGACGTCATCGGCATCCCGTTCTACGTCTGGGACATGGCCGACCGCTTCCACTCCGACGTGGTGGACGACTTCGTCGCCGAGTACGCGGCGGGCCGTACGCCGAACCCCTGCCTGCGCTGCAACGAGAAGATCAAGTTTGCCGCGGTGCTGGACCGGGCCGTGGCCCTGGGCTTCGACGCCGTGGTCACCGGCCACCACGCCCGGCTCGGGGCGGACGGGCTGCTGCGCCGCAGCGTCGACGTGGCCAAGGACCAGTCGTACGTCCTCGCGGTGCTCACCCGCGAGCAGCTCGACCGGTCGGTCTTCCCGCTCGGCGACTCGACGAAGGCGCAGGTCCGCGAGGAGGCCGCCCGGCGGGGGCTGGCGGTGGCCGACAAGCCCGACTCGCACGACATCTGCTTCATCGCCGACGGCGACACCCGCGGCTTCCTCGCGCAGCGGCTCGGCGAGGCGCCCGGCGACGTGGTGGACGCGAGCACCGGCGCCGTGGTGGGCAGCCACACCGGCGCGTACGCGTACACCGTCGGGCAGCGACGCGGCCTGCACCTGGACCGGCCGGCGCCGGACGGCCGCCCCCGGTACGTGCTCTCCATCACGCCGAAGACCAACACGGTGACGGTCGGCCCGGCGGAGGCCCTCGAGGTCTCCCGGGTGCGCGCCGAGCGTCCGGTGTGGACGGGCGGGCCACGCCCGGACGCCCCGCTGGAGTGCGAGGTGCAGTTGCGGGCGCACGGCGACGTGGTGCCGGCGACGGTCGAGCTGAGCGCCGACGGCCTCCGCGCCGAGCTGCGCCGTCCGGTGCGCGGGGTCGCCGCCGGCCAGGCGATCGTCGCCTACCGGCCGGACCCGGCCGGCGACGTCGTGCTCGGCTCCGCCACCATCGCCGGCTGACCGGTCCGGCGGCCGGATAGTCTTCGGCCGTGACAGATCAGGCGTGGCCCTGGCCGGCCGGCGCGGCGACCGGCATCGGTTCCCTCCCCGGCACCGACATCGCCGAGGCACAGCGAATCGTCCTCGGCGAGCTTCCCGCGCTGCCGCACCTGCCGGAGCTGCCGGCCCGGGGCCCCGGCGCGGACCTGGTCGGCCGGACCGCCGGCCTGCTGGTCGAGCTGCCGGTCGAGCTGTACGCCGCCCGCTGGCGGATCGCGCCCCGCCCGGGGCGGGACCTGCGCCGCGCCCGCGACCTGATGGAACGCGACCTCGACCAGCTCGCCGAGCAGGCCGAGGAGTACGCGGGACCGGTCAAGATCCAGGCGGGTGGCCCGTTCACCCTGGCCGCGTCCCTGGAGTTGCCGATCGGGGGCCGGATGCTGCGGGATCCCGGCGCGGTCCGGGACCTCACGGGTTCGCTCGCGGAGGGGTTGCGCGCGCACGTCGCGGCGGTCGTTCGCCGGCTGCCGCACGCCACCGTGCTGCTCCAACTCGACGAGCCGTCGCTGCCGGCCGTGCTCGCCGGGCGGGTGCCCACCGAGAGCGGGTTCGGCGTGTACCGGGCCGTGGAGCCGGGCGTCGCCGGGTCGCTGCTGCGCACGGTCGTCGAGGCGGCCGGCGTGCCGGTCCTGGTGCACTGCTGCGCGCCGGACGTGCCGCTGGAGCTGATCCGCGCCGCGGGCGCCGTCGGCGTGGCCCTCGACCTCGACCTCGTGACCGACCTGGACCCGCTGGGCGAGGCCGTCGACGCCGGGCTCGGGCTGCTGGCCGGCACCGCGCCGACCCGGCCGCCGGCCGCCGGTCGCGCGCCCACCTCGGCGCAGGTCGCCGACCGGGTACGCCAGCTCTGGGACCGCCTCGGCTTCCCGCGCCGGCGGCTCGCCGAGCAGGTCGTGGTCACCCCGACGTGCGGCCTCGCCAACGCGACCCCGCAGTACGCCCGCGCGGTGCTCGCCGCCTGCCGGGACGCGGGGCGGCGGCTCGCCGAGGACTGAGGTTTCCCGTCGTACGGGCGGGGCACGATGGTCGGCATGATTGGAAAGCTGCGCACAGTGGTCGTCGACTGTCCCGACCCGCGGGCTCTGGCCGACTTCTACTCCGAGCTGCTGGGCCTGCCGCTGGACGCCGACGCCAGCGACGACGGTTGGGTGGTGATCTCCGGCTCCGGGCACCGGCTCGCCTTCCAGAAGGCACCCGACCTGCGCCCGCCGGCGTGGCCCGACCCGGAGCGCCCCCAGCAGTTCCACCTCGATGTCGAGGTGGACGACGTGGAGGCGGCCGAGAAGCGGGTGCTGGCGCTCGGCGCCCGGCGGCTGCCGGGGGAGGGCGACGACTTCCGGGTCTACGCCGACCCCGCCGGTCACCCGTTCTGCCTGATCTTCTTCGACTGAGTCGCCCGCCTGCCGGATCCCGTCCGTCCGCCGGCGCGGGCTCGGCGGGCCGCGGCGGTGGTGCGGGTTGCGGTCGGGCGGCATGATCGCGGGAATGATCGACACCTCGCTCCGGCGGGCCGCCGGCTCGCTCTTCGGCCTCGCCTACGGTGACGCGCTGGGCAAACCGACCGAGTTCCTGACCGTCGCCGAGATCGTCCGCCGCTACGGCCCGGCCGGCCCACGCGAGCTCGCCGGCCACCCGGCACTGGTGACCGACGACACCCAGATGGCGCTGGCCGTCGGCTGGGCGCTGCACGACGCCCCGGCGCTGACGCCCGAGGCGGTCGAGCCGCTGCTGCGGCAGCGCTTCCTCGACTGGGCGGCCAGCCCGGAGAACAACCGGGCGCCGGGCATGACCTGCCTGCGCGCCTGTGCCGAACTCGGGCGGGGTGTGCGCTGGCAGGAGGCGACGGTCGCCGGCTCGAAGGGCTGCGGGGCGAACATGCGGGTCACCCCGGTCGGCCTGCTCGACGTCGACGTGGACACCCTCGCCGGGCTGTCCCAGCTCCAGGCGGGGCTGACCCACGGGCATCCGACCGGCCTGGCGGCCAGCGAGCTGACCGCGTACGCCGTGTGGCTGCTGCGCGCCGGCGCGGCGCCGGCGGACCTGCCCCGCCTGCTCGCCGACCGGGCCCGCGACCAGCGGCGCGTCTACCGCGCCGACTGGCTCGGCGACCTCTGGCAGCGCCCCGGCGTGGAGACGCCGGAGGACTTCATCGCCCGCGGCTGGGACGAGTGCCTGGCGGTCCTCGGCCGCCTCGACGCCGCGCTCGCCGACCCCGACGACGGCGGCGACCCGTGCCGGCACACCGGCGAGGGCTGGATCGCCGAGGAGGCGCTGGCCACCGCGCTGTTCTGCGCGATCCGGCACGCCGACGACCCGGTCGCCGCGCTGGCCCGGGGCGCCACCACCGCCGGCGACTCCGACTCGATCGCCGCGCTGGCCGGCGCCTTCGTCGGCGCGGCCCTGGGCATGCCGGCCTGGCCCGACGCCTGGTCCGCCCGCATCGAGTACGCCGACCAGCTCCACGCCCTCGCCCGCGCCTGGGACTGACCTGCCCCGCCGTCCGCCGGGCCGTGCGAGGGCCGGCCGGACGGAGCGTCCCGTCGGGCCGTGCGAGAGCCGGCCGGCGCGTGGTCAGGCGCCGGGGAGGTGGGGCAGACGGCGGATGCGGCGCCACAGGGCGGGGTCGCAGGCACCGGCGCGGCGGGTGCAGCCGGCCAGCGGAACGTGGGCGGGCTCGGCCAGGTCGACGAAGCTGTCGTGGTCGGCGCCGGGGTCCCACTCCCGGGTCGGGATGCGGACGTGGTCGTCCCGGCCGCTCTTGTCCTGGCTGGTGATCTTCAGGACGTCGGCGCCCCGGGCGTCGGCGCGCAGCACCAGGCAGGGCCGCACCTTCGAGCCGGTGCCGTCGGCGTACGGGACGTCGGCCCACCAGATCTCGCCCGGGCGCGGCGCGCCGGCGGGCGCCCGTTCGGTGGTACGCGGCCGGGGTGGCGCGGTCGACCGGCCCGGCCCGCCCGGCGACGCGGTGCCGCGGCCGGGCCGGGTGCGCGGGGGTTCCCGTCGGCGCACCCGAGTGTCGCCACGGGCACCGCGCCGCCACTCGCTCCACGCCCAGCCGGCCGCCACGGCCAGCGCGACCGCCGCCGCCCAGAGCAGCCATTCCGGCATCCGTACCCCCGCCTCGACAGTCGGCGCGGCGCGGACGCCGCAGGTGGCGGGCCACCCGGCGCAGCCCGCAGTCCGGCGATCCTCGCACGTCGGCGGCCCTGCCGCCGCCCAGGCGTGGCGGGTGGCCGGCGGATTGTCCCACCGGACCGATACGGTGCCGGGGTAGCGGAATCACGGGAGGTCACAGGGTGTCCGAGGAAGCCATCCACCAGCAGGTCACTCCGGCACAGGAGGCGGCCGCGGGCGCCGAGCCGACCCTGGAGGCGCGGGAGCAGCACGCCACCCTGAGCCAGGAGCTGACGGAGCACCAGTACCGCTACTACGTGCTGGACGCGCCGACCATCTCCGACGCCGAGTTCGACCGGCAGTTGCGGGAGCTGGCGGCCCTGGAGGAGCGGTTCCCCGCGCTGCGCACGCCCGAGTCGCCGACGCAGCGGGTCGGCGGCACCTTCTCCACGGACTTCACCCCGGTGGCCCATGCCGAGCGGATGCTCTCGCTCGACAACGCCTTCGCCGACGAGGAGCTGGCAGCCTGGGCCGAGCGGGTCGAGCGCGACGCGGGCGGGCCGGTGCCCTACCTCTGCGAGCTGAAGGTCGACGGGCTCGCCATCAACCTCACCTACGAGCGCGGGCGGCTGGTCCGCGCGGCGACCCGGGGCGACGGCCGCACCGGCGAGGACGTCACCGCCAACGTGCGCAGCATCCGCGACGTGCCGGGCCAGCTCTCCGCGTCGGCGGAGTTCCCCGACATGCCGGAGTTCATCGAGGTCCGCGGCGAGATCTACTTCCCGGTGGCCGCCTTCGCCGACCTCAACGCGGGGCTGGTCGAGCAGGGCAAGGCCCCGTTCGCCAATCCGCGCAACGCGGCCGCCGGCAGCCTGCGCCAGAAGGATCCGCGGATCACCGCGTCCCGTCCGCTGCGCCTGGTGGTGCACGGCATCGGCGCCCGCCGCGGCTTCCAGCCGGTGACGCAGTCCGAGTCGTACGCGGCCCTGAAGGCGTGGGGGCTGCCGACCAGCGACCGCTGGCGGGTGGTGCCCGACCTGGCCGGCGTCGCGGAATTCATCGCCCACTACGCCGAGCACCGGCACGACGTCGAGCACGAGATCGACGGCGTGGTGGTCAAGGTCGACCCGGTCTCGATCCAGGGCCGGCTCGGTTCGACCAGCCGGGCGCCGCGCTGGGCGATCGCCTTCAAGTACCCGCCGGAGGAGGTGACCACGAAGCTGCTCGACATCGACGTCGAGGTCGGGCGCACCGGCCGGGTCACGCCCCGGGCCGTGCTCCAGCCCGTCAAGGTGGCCGGCTCCACCGTCGCGTACGCCACCCTGCACAACGCGCGGGAGGTCGAGCGCAAGGGCGTCCTGATCGGCGACACCGTGGTGCTGCGCAAGGCCGGCGACGTGATCCCCGAGGTGCTCGGCCCGGTGGTCGACCTGCGCCCCGCCGACGCCCGGCCGTTCGTCATGCCCACCACCTGCCCGGCCTGCGGCTCGCCACTGGCGCCGGCCAAGGAGGGCGACGTCGACATCCGCTGCCCCAACTCCCGCACCTGCCCCGGTCAGCTGCGGGAGCGGGTCTTCCACCTGGCCAGCCGCAAGGTGTTCGACATCGAGGCGCTCGGCCACAAGAGCGCGGCGGCGCTGCTCGACGCCCACATCATCACCGACGAGGGCGACCTGTTCTCCCTCGACGCCGAGCAGCTCGCGAAGTCGCCCTTCTTCGTCAACAAGGACGGCAGCCTCGGCAGCAACGCGGTCAAGCTGCTCGACAACCTGGCCGTGGCCAAGGAACGCGACCTGTGGCGGGTGCTGGTGGGGTTGTCCATCCGGCACGTCGGGCCCACCGCCGCGCGGGCGCTCGCCCGGCACTTCCGCTCCGTCGAGGCGATCGACCGGGCCGGCGAGGAGGAGCTCTCCTCGGTCGACGGCGTGGGGCCGACGATCGCGGCGAGCATCCGGGAGTGGTTCGCCGTCGACTGGCACCGCGAGGTGGTCCGCAAGTGGGCCGAGGCCGGCGTGCGGATGGCCGAGGACGTGGTCGAGGAGGGGCCACGCCCGCTGGAGGGGCTCAGCGTCGTGGTGACCGGCACGCTGGCCGGGTTCAGCCGCGACCAGGCCGCGGAGGCGATCCAGAGCCGGGGCGGCAAGGTCAGCGGGTCGGTCTCCAAGAAGACCGCCTTCGTGGTCGTGGGCGACAACCCGGGCTCCAAGGCGGACAAGGCGGCCAGCCTCAAGGTGCCCGTCCTCGACGAGGCGGGCTTCCAGGTGCTGCTGGACGAGGGCCCGGACGCGGCCCGGGGGGTCGCCCGCACCGAGGAGTGACGGCGGGCCGGGCGTGTGGAAGCCGCCCGGGCGGGCGCGTGGGGAAGCCGCTCGGGCGCGCGGGCGGACAATCCGTGGTGTCGTCGGCGGGCGTCGTCCCGGGCGGCTTGCGGGGACTGGCCCGGATACCAACTTAATTACGACTACGACCGATTCGCGACTGTCGTGTCGGGCATTGCGCCACCGAGGGCGTTTCATTGACGGCACGGCGTGTCAGCGGGTCACGCCTCGTGGACCGAGCCCCCGGGAGGTGCGATGGAGGCCGCCGACCTGCGAAACTCCGTTCCGCCCGGCCGGGGACGCCCGTTCTTCGTCTTCGTCTGGTCGGTCGTCGCGCTGGCCGTGCTGCTCTGCGTACGCCCGCTGCTCGCCCTCCCGGAGGAGCTGCCGGAGCTGCCGGAGCTGCCGGCGGCGTTCTGGGTGATGGCGGCCCTCGCCATCGGCTGCGACGCGCGTCCGTTCGTCCCGCCCGGGCGCCGGCAGACCTCGGCGGTCTTCCCGTCCACCTGCTTCACCTTCGCGATCCTGCTCGGCTGGGGGTTCGGCCCGGCGGTCGCCGTGCAGGCGGTGGCCGTCGTCGTCTCCGGCTGGCGGATGGGGCACGCCCCCTGGCGAACGGCCTTCAACGCGGGCCAGTACGCCTGCGCGCTGGCCGCCGCGTACGCGGTCACCTGGCTCGGGCCCGGCGGCATCTTCGACGGCGGCCCGCTGCGCTGGACGGACGTGGCCGCCGTGGGCGGCGCGACGGTGGCCTGGTTCGCCGTCAACTACGCGTTGGTGAGCGCCGCCGTCCGGCTGCGCTTCGGCGACCGCTGGTGGCCCAGCCTGCGGCAGGGGCTGGGCTTCGAGCTGCTCTCCACCGGCTCGTTGCTGCTGCTCGCCCCGGTGCTGGTCGCCGCGGCCCGGGCCAGCGCGGCGCTGATCCCGCTGGTGCTGGTGCCGCTGTTCGCCGTCTACCGGATGGCCCGGCTCAGCGTGGAGCAGCAGCAACTGGCCTCACTGGACCCGCTCACCGGCCTGCCCAACCGCAAGGCGCTGCTGGCCGAGGTCGGCGAGCAGGTGCACCTGCACGCCGAACGGGCGACCCGCGGCGAGCCCGGCGCCCACCTGGCGCTGCTCCTGATCGACCTGGACCGGTTCAAGAACGTCAACGACGCCCTCGGGCACGCGGTGGGTGACCGGCTGCTGGTCGAGGTGAGCGCCCGGCTGACCGGCGTGGCCGGGGAGGACATGGTGGCCCGGCTGGGCGGGGACGAGTTCGCCATCGTGATGACCGGGCTGGCCGACGTCGGCGAGGCCCGGGACCTCGCCGACCGGGTGGTCCGCGCGCTGGCCGAGCCGGTGCCCCTGGACGGGCTGCCGCTCGACGTGGGCGGCTCCATCGGCATCGCGCTCTTCCCGGAACACGGCGAGGACTTCGCGACCCTGATGCGCCACGCCGACGTGGCGATGTACGACGCCAAGCACCGCAACGACACCGTGGCGGTCTACGCGGCCGAGTCGGACCACAACTCCGCCGAGCGGCTGGGCCTCCTCGCGGACCTGCGCCGGGTGCTGGAGTCCGGCCGCCCGGCCGGCGCGCCGCCGGCGGCGCGGGCCGGGCTCCCGCTTGAGGACGCCGTGCGGGCCGGGCTCCCGCCTGAGGATGCCGCGCGGGCCGGGCTCACGGCGGGGGAGGCCGCGCCGGCCGGCCCACCGGCGGGGGAAGGCGCGCGGGCCGGGCTGCCGGGCGACGGCGACGGGCCGCACGGGTCGGCCGACCGGACCGTGGCCGGTGGGGTCCTGGCCGAGGGGGGCGGTGGCCTCGCCGGCGTCAACGGTGCCGCCGCGACGGCACCGGCCACCCCGGCGATGGGCGCGTGGGGCGGGGACGGCGCGGAACTTCCGGCCGACGCGGCGGGTCTGCGCCCCGACGCCGGATCCGGCCGCTGGCGGTTGCGCCGCCGCCGGCAGCGGACCGAGCCGCCGCCCACCGACGAGTTGATCAACCGGATCGTCACCGCCGCCGACCCGATCCGCCGCCGGGCGGCGGCATCGCCCGAGACCGGCCCGGACCGGGGCGACGGTCCCGGCCGCCGCGAGCGCGCCGGTCAGCCCGGCGACGAGACCGGCGTCGGCGTACGCCGGCAGGGCACGACCGGCGACGGCGGCCGGCGCGGCGACCGCGACCCGGCGGCCCGGTGGGGCGGCCGGCAGGACGCGGCCCGGCGGCGGGGCGCGGACCCCGGGCCGGCTCGGGAGCGGGACGCGGAGGCGGACCCGGCCGCCGACGCGGGCGAGATCACCATGTACTACCAGCCGCAGGTCGCGATCGCGACCGGCGAGGTGGTCGGCGTGGAGGCGCTGCTGCGCTGGCGGCACCCCCGCCGGGGGATGGTCGACCCGGAGGAGCTGATCCGGGTCGCCGAGCAGAGCGCGGTGATGCGGCTGCTGACCCGGCGGGTGGTGGACGACGTGGTGGAGCAGCTCGCCAAGTGGTCGGCCGCCGGGATCGCCGTGCCGGCGGCGCTCAACGTCAGCGTCCGGGACCTGCACACCGGCGAGATCGCCGACCAGATCGCCGACCGGCTCGCCCGGTACGGCGTGCCGCCGCAGCGGCTGCAACTGGAGATCACCGAGGGGGCGCTGATGGCCGACCCCCGCCGGGTGCTGGCCACCATCTCCCGCCTGCACCGGATCGGGGTGGGCATCGCGCTGGACGACTTCGGCACCGGGTACTCGTCGTTGCAGCACCTGCGTCGGCTGCCGCTGTCCGAGGTGAAGGTGGACCGCTCGTTCGTGCTGGGGATGGCCGAGGACGCCGACGACGCGGCGATCGTGCGGTCGACGATCGAGCTGGCCAAGGCGCTCGGGCTGCGGGTGGTCGCCGAGGGCGTGGAGGACGAGCGCACCTGGCGCATGCTGCACGCCGCCGGCTGCGACGCCGCGCAGGGCTGGTTCTACGCCCGGCCGATGCCGGCCGAGGAACTCGTCGCCTGGCTGGCCCGCTACCGCCCGGTCCGCCCGGCCCCCAACCCCGACGCGGAGATCCCCCGCCGGCACGCCCGCTGAGCCCACCGCCCGCCGAGCCCGTCGCCGAGCCGCTCGGGAGGTGGGAGGGCGCGGAGGGCGGCTGGCGGGCTGCCTCCCACGGGGCGGCGGCCCGGCGCGCCGCGCCCAAAGGGGGAGTCGGGGACGCGCCGCCGGGACGGAACAATAGACTCGCTCCGGTCACCGCGCGTCACGCACAATCGCCGCGCGGCCGGCACCGGCCCGACCGGCAACACCGTCACGAAGGGGGCACCGATGGCCGCCATCTCCCGCGAGGAGGTCGCGCACCTGGCGCGACTGTCGCGGCTCGCCGTCACGGAGGAGGAGCTGGACACCTTCGCCGGCCAGCTCGACGTGATCCTCCAGGCGGTCGCGCAGGTCGGCGAGGTCACCGCGGCGGACATCCCGCCGACCTCGCACTCGGTGCCGCTGACCAACGTCCTGCGGGACGACGTCGTGGTGCCCGGGCTGACCCCAGAGGAGGCGCTGTCGGGCGCGCCCGACGCCGAGGAGCAGCGGTTCCGCGTACCGCGGATCCTGGACGAGGATGTGGCGTCATGAGCGAGCGGATCACCAGGCCCGGTGTGTCCGGCGCGCAGGACGCCGGTGAGCGAAGCGAGGCGGCGGCATGAGTGACCTGACCAGACTGACCGCGACGGAGATCGCGGGGCTCGTCGCCGCCGGCGAGACCTCCGCCGTCGAGGTCACGCAGGCGCACCTGGACCGGATCGCCGCCGTGGACGACCGGGTGCACGCGTTCCTGCACGTCGACAGCGAGGGCGCGCTCGCCGCCGCCCGCGAGGTGGACGCCCGCCGCGCCGCCGGCGAGGAGCTGGGCCCGCTGGCCGGCGTGCCGGTCGCGGTGAAGGACGTGCTGACCACCAAGGGCGTGCCGACCACCGTCGGGTCGAAGATCCTGGAGGGCTGGCGCCCGCCGTACGACTCGACGATCGTGCAGCGGCTGCGCGCCGCCGGCACGGTGATGCTCGGCAAGACCAACATGGACGAGTTCGCCATGGGCTCCTCCACGGAGTACTCGGCGTACGGTCCGACGCACAACCCGTGGGACCTGAGCCGCATCCCGGGCGGCTCCGGCGGCGGCAGCGCCGCGGCCCTCGCGGCGTACGAGGCGCCGCTGGCGATCGGCTCCGACACCGGCGGCTCGATCCGCCAGCCCGGCGCGGTCACCGGCACCGTCGGCGCGAAGCCGACCTACGGCGGCACCTCCCGCTACGGCCTGGTGGCGTTCTCCTCCTCGCTGGACACCCCCGGCCCGTGCGCCCGTACCGTGCTGGACGCCGCGCTGCTGCACGAGGTGATCGGCGGGCACGACCCGCGCGACTCCACCTCCATCCCGCAGCCGGTGCCGGACGTGGTGGCCGCCGCGAGGCGGGGCGCGACCGGTGACCTGACCGGCGTGAAGCTCGGCATCGTCACCCAGTTCACCGGCGAGGGCGCCGAGCCCGGCGTGTTGGCCGCGTTCCGCGAGTCGGTCGACGCGCTGACCAAGCTGGGCGCCGAGATCGTCGAGGTGTCCTGCCCGAACTTCCGGTACGCGCTGCCGGCGTACTACCTGATCGCCCCGAGCGAGTGCTCCTCCAACCTGGCCCGGTTCGACGGCGTCCGGTTCGGCCTGCGGGTCGGCGACGACGGCAACCGGTCGCTGGAGGAGGTCATGTCGCTGACCCGGGAGGCCGGCTTCGGCCCCGAGGTCAAGCGCCGCATCATGATCGGCACGTACGCGCTCTCGTCGGGCTACTACGACGCCTACTACGGGCAGGCGCAGAAGGTCCGGACCCTGATCACCCGGGACTTCACGGCCGCGTTCGAGCAGGTCGACGCGCTGATCTCGCCGACCACCCCGTTCGTGGCGTTCCCGATCGGGGCGCGCACCTCCGACCCGTACCAGATGTACCTGGCCGACCTGTTCACCATCCCGACCAACCTGTACGGCGGGCCGGGCATCTCGGTGCCGTGCGGGCTCTCCGACGGGCTGCCGGTCGGCTTCCAGATCATGGCCCCGACCATGGCCGACGACCGGATGTACCGGGTCGCCGCGGCGCTGGAGAGCGCGGTCGGCACGTTCACCCCACCGGCACTGTGAGGCAGGAGCTCAGATGACGACGACACTGCCCGCGTACGACGAGGTCGTCGCGCGCTACGAACCGGTGATCGGCCTGGAGACCCACGTCGAGCTGGGCACGAACACCAAGATGTTCTGCGGCTGCCCGACCGACTTCGGCGGCGCGCCGAACACCCGGGTCTGCCCGGTCTGCCTGGGTCTGCCCGGCTCGCTGCCGGTGGCCAACAGGGCCGCCATCGAGGCGACGATCCGGATCGGCCTTGCGCTCAACTGCTCGATCGCCGAGTGGTGCCGGTTCGCCCGGAAGAACTACTTCTACCCGGACATGCCGAAGGACTTCCAGATCAGCCAGTACGACGAGCCGCTGTGCTTCGAGGGCTACCTGGACGTCGAGGTGAACGGCGAGCTGGTGCGGATCGGCATCGAGCGGGTGCACCTGGAGGAGGACACCGGCAAGACGCTGCACGTCGGCGGCACGACCGGGCGCATCCACGGCGCCACCGAGTCGCTGGTCGACTACAACCGGGCCGGCATCCCGCTGGTGGAGATCGTCACCAAGCCGGTCCCCGGCACCGGCGCGTTGGCCCCCGAGGTGGCCCGCGCGTACGTCACCGAGCTGCGCGACGTGATCCG
The DNA here is from genome assembly GCF_055587185.1 of Micromonospora sp. NPDC048040. Classification (NCBI taxonomy): domain Bacteria; kingdom Bacillati; phylum Actinomycetota; class Actinomycetes; order Micromonosporales; family Micromonosporaceae; genus Micromonospora; species Micromonospora sp. NPDC048040. Next base: position 61,322 of record NZ_JBVJGT010000001.1, read on the forward strand.
CTCGCTGGGCGTCTCCGACGTGCGGATGGAGGAGGGGTCGCTGCGCTGCGACGTCAACACCTCCCTCAACCTGCCGGGCGAGGAGTGGGGCACCCGGACGGAGACCAAGAACGTCAACTCGCTGCGGTCGGTCGAGCGGGCGGTCCGGTCGGAGATCATCCGGCAGGCGTCCGTGCTCGACGCGGGCGGCCGGATCACCCAGGAGACCCGGCACTTCCACGAGGACACCGGCGACACCACGCCCGGCCGGTCCAAGGAGACGGCGACCGACTACCGCTACTTCCCGGAGCCCGACCTGGTGCCGCTCGCACCGGACACCGCCTGGGTCGCCGAGCTGAAGGCCGCCCTGCCCGAGCTGCCCCGGCTGCACCGCCGCCGGCTCCAGGAACAGTGGGGCCTGTCGGACGCGGACATGCAGTCCGTGCTCAACGCCGGCGCGGTCGAGCTGATCGAGCAGACCGTGGCCGCCGGCGCGTCCCCGGCCGCGGCCCGCAAGTGGTGGCTGGGCGAGCTGTCCCGGCGGGCCAACGAGACCGGCGTGGAGCTGGCCGACGTCGGGGCCACCCCGGCGCAGGTCGCCGAGCTGCAGGGCCTGGTCGACGCCGGCAAGCTCAACGACAAGCTGGCCCGCAGCGTCCTGGAGGGCGTGGTGGCCGGCGAGGGCTCGCCGACCGAGATCATGACCAACCGGGGCCTGGAGGTCGTCTCCGACACCGGCGCGCTCACCGCCGCCGTGGACGAGGCGATCGCGGCCAACCCGGACATCGCCGAGAAGGTGCGCAGCGGCAAGGTCGCCGCGGCCGGCGCACTGGTCGGCGCGGTCATGAAGACCACCCGCGGCCAGGCCGACGCCAAGACCGTCCGCGAGCTGATCCTCTCCCGCCTCGGCGCCTGACCTGCACGACAGGCCCCTTCCTGACTCCTCTCGGCCAGGAAGGCTCCTGCCCCGCACCTCCCGAGCCGCCGCGCACGCCCGTCGTGCGCGGCGGCCCCGTACCCGCGTAACCCCGCCCGCCCCCGACCGGCCGTCAACGGTGACGCGCCGGACCCCTGGAGCCGAACGTGAACCGAACCGACCTCGACGTCCTCGACGAGATCCAGCAGCGGGTGCTCTGGCTCGCCACCCGGATCGTCGACGCGGCCAACCACGACCGCGACACCGGCGACGGGGTGAAGGTCGGCGGGCACCAGGCGTCCAGCGCCTCGCTGGTCACCGCGATGACGGCGCTGTGGTTCGCGCACCTGGACGCCGAGGACCGGGTGGCGGTCAAGCCGCACGCCTCGCCGGTGTTCCACGCCATCCAGTACCTGCTGGGCAACCTGGACCGGTCGTACCTGACGACACTGCGGGCCCGGGGCGGGCTCCAGTCGTACCCGTCGCGCACCAAGGACCCGGACGAGGTGGACTTCTCCACCGGCTCCGTCGGGCTCGGCGCGGCGGCGCCGCTCTTCGCCGCCGCGACGCGGCGCTACGTCGACGCGCACTTCGGCGCCCGCCCGCACTCCCGGTTCGTCGCGCTGATCGGCGACGCCGAGCTGGACGAGGGGAACATCTGGGAGGCGGTCGCCGACCCGGCCACCACGGGCCTGGGCAACGTGATGTGGCTGGTCGACTTCAACCGACAGTCGCTCGACCGGGTGGTGCCCGGGGTGCGGATCAACCAGTGGCGGGGCCAGTTCGAGGCCGCCGGCTGGCACGTGGTCGAGGTCAAGTACGGCCGCCGGCTCGCCGAGGCGTACGCCCGGCCGGGCGGGGAGCGGCTGCGCGACTGGATCGACGCGATGCCGAACGAGCAGTACCAGTCGCTGTTCGGGCTCGCCGGGCCGGCGCTGCGCAAGCAGTTCCTCGACGGCGCGCCCGACGGGATCGAGGCGTTCATCGCCGACATCGGCGACGACGAGCTGGGGCCGCTGGTCACCGACCTGGGCGGGCACGACATGGCGGCGATGCTCGACGCGTACGCCCAGTGCGACGCCGTCACCGACCGGCCCAGCGTGGTGTTCGCGTACACGGTGAAGGGGTGGGGGCTGCCGATTGCCGGCAACCCGCGCAACCACTCGGCGCTGCTCACCACGGAGCAGGTCGACGCGCTGCGCGCCGCGCACGGCCTGACGCCGGGGACCGAGTGGGACCGCCTCGACCCGGCGTCCCCGGCCGGCATCCGGGCCGGCGAGCGCCGCGAGGCGCTGTCCCGCGCGCCCCGCGAGCGGGCGCTGGGGGTCACCGTCCCGGAGGGCACGCGGGTACGCGCCAACAAGCCCATCTCGACGCAGGAGGTCTTCGGCCGGGTGCTGGTCGAGTTGGCCCGCAACCCCGAGGTCGGCCGCTACCTGGTCACCACCGCGCCGGACGTGGCCACCTCCACGAACCTCGCCGGGTTCATCAACAAGACCGGTGTCTTCGCGCCCACCGAGCAGCGTTCCTGGACCGAGGACCGGATGCTGCGCTGGACGGAGAGCCCCGCCGGCCAGCACATCGAGCTGGGCATCTCGGAGATGAACCTGTTCCTGCTGCTCGGCCAGCTCGGCCTGGCCTGGGACCTGTCGGCCCAGCCGCTGCTGCCGGTCGGCACGGTCTACGACCCGTTCGTGCTGCGCGGGCTCGACGCGTTCCTCTACGGCACCTACTCCGGCTCCCGGTTCGTGGTCGCCGGCACCCCGTCGGGCATCACCCTCGCCCCCGAGGGCGGGGCGCACCAGTCGACCATCACCGCGTCGGTCGGCCTGGAGCTGCCGGGGGTGACGTTCCTCGAACCCGCGTACGCGGCCACGCTGGACTGGCTGCTCTGCGACGCGTTGGGCCAGATCGCCGGCGGGTCGACCCCGTCGGCGACGGCCGCGCCGGCCGAGGACGGGGCGTACTACTTCCGGCTCAGCACCCGCCCGATCGACCAGGCGCCGTTCGAGGCGGCCCGGGCCCGGCTCGGCGACGCGGTGCTCCGCCGGCAGGCGGTCGCCGGGGCGTACCGCCTGGTGGACGCCCACCAGACGTACCCGCACCTGGCCGACGCGCCGGTCGTGCAGCTCGCCGCCTCCGGCGCGGTGCTGCCGGAGGTGCTCGTCGCGGCGGCGGAGCTGGCCGAGGAGGGCATCGCCGCGCACGTCGTCGACGTCACCTCGCTGGACCGCCTCTACCGGGCCTGGCAGCGCACCCTGCGCCAGGGCGTCCGTACGGCGACCGTGCCGAGCGTGCCCGGCGCGCTGCGTTCGGCGTTCGCCGACCGGGTGCCGGTGGTGACCGTGCACGACGCCGCCTCGCACGCGATGGCGTGGCTCGGCTCGGCGGTCGGCGCCCCGGCGGTGCCGCTCGGGGTGGACGAGTTCGGCCAGTCCGGCAGCGTCCACGAGCTGTACGAGCTGCACGACCTGCTGCCCGGCAGCATCGTCAACGCCGCCCTCGCCGCCCTGTCCCTGCGCTGAACCGGCCCGGGTCGGGTGTCGCGCGGACGGTCGTCCGGCACCCGGCCCGGCGGGTCAGCGGGTCGGGGTGGGGGTGACGGGGGCCGGGACGCCCGCCTTCGGCTTCTCCACGATGTGCCGCTCCAGGTTCACCTGCGCCTGGCCGGTGCCGCCCACGGTGATGTCGTCGTACGCCTGGAGCAGCTTGTCCTTGTCGAAGTAGAGGACGCTCATCGTCAGCGGGGTGGGCTTCTCGCCCTCCAGACCGCGCAGCCCGGCACCGCCCGTGGAGCCCTGCACCAGCAGTTGGGTCGGCATCTGCCCGGGCACCTCCGGCAGCTTCGACACCTGCCGGCTGTGGGTGTGCCCGGCGAGCACCAGCGGGCAGGTGCCCGACAGCGGACCGGCCGAGGCCGGGTCGTGCACCAGCGCGATGTTCACCGGCTGCGGCGAGCTGCGCACCGTGGCGGCGAGCTGGTCGCCGGCGCCGATCACCTGGTCGGCGACCTGCTTGGTGAGGCCGCTGCCCGCCGGTGAGGTGTTCTTGTCGGGCGTGAATCGCGGGTCGCCGATGCCGGCGATGGTCAGCCCGGCGACCGTGGTGGTGGTGTTGTTGAGCACGACCGCGTTCGGCTGGCGGGCCACCGCCGCCGCCGTCCGGCCCGAGTCGTGGTTACCGCGGATGAAGACGTACGGCTTCTTGAGCAGGCCGATCGAGCCGACGAACGAGGCCTCCGGCTCGCTGCCCCAGTCGGTCATGTCTCCGGTGTCGATCACCACGTCGATGCCGAACTGCTCCACGACGGTGCGGATGAGCTGCCAGCCGGTCGGATTGAGGTGCATGTCGGAGACGTGCAGCACCCGGGTCGTGCCGGGCGCCGGCTCGTAGACCGGCAGCGACGACACGGTGGTGTAGAGCTGGCTGACGTTGCCGACGATGTGCTGGAGCTGCTCGGCGTAGCGGGTGTAGTCGTTGGCGATCCGCCGGGCGTCGCCGACGATCGCGGGGGCGTTGACCAGCAGCCCCTCGTAGCGTGGCTCCTCGATGGCCTGCGGCCGGAGGGTCGCCGCGGCGGTGCCGAGGCCGCCGGCGGTGATCACCAGCGCCAGCCCGCCGGCCCAGGCCGCCCGGCGGGCGTCGCGGAAGACCAGCAGGGCCAGCAGCAGGGTCACCAGCACGGCCGACGCGAGCGTACGCAGACCGAGCCGCATCACCCCCTCGCGGACGTCGTCGACGGCGGTCTGGCTCGCCCGGTTGATGCTGGCCGGGTCGTCGATCAGCGCCTGGACGCGGCTCTGGTCCAGCGCGCCCAGCTCGACCGTCAGATGCGTCGGCCCGTCGTGGCTGTCGAGCAGCAACGCGCCCAGCGGCGGGATGTCGACGGTGGTGCTGCCGCTGACGGCCGGGGCCACCGTGAGGTCCGCCTGGAACGGGCCGATGTCGGTGCTCACCCGGCCGCCGGCGAGCACGCCGACGACCACCCCGACCAGGGTGACGACCAGGACCGCCAGCGTCACCCCGGCTGTACGGAGCGCGCGCCGGCCGGCCCGGTCGCGGTCGCCCCGGCGGGCACCACCGGTCACCGGGGCGTCCTCGTCCCGGTGCTCGTGCTGCTCGTTCTCCTGCCCGTCCATGTTGAGATTCTGACCTGCCCAGTGAGGGATCTTGGTAAACCCGGCGGAGCCCGTCGAGTCAGCTCCGGCCGGCGCCGCCGTCGGCGAACACCAGACGCAGCAGCCGGTCGTCCTCGGGCGCGGGGTCGCCCCGCCCGTCGTGGTTGGAGGTGCTCACCCAGATCGAGCCGTCGGGCGCGGCGGCCACGGCCCGCAGCCGCCCGAACCGCCCGGTCAGCAGCTCGCGCGGCTGGCCGAGCACCGTGCCGGTGTCGGTCAGCTCGACCAGCCACAGCCGCTCGCCGCGCAGGCACGCGGTGACCAGCAGCCGGTCCGCGGCGGCCAGCCCGGAGCAGGAGGCGTCCGACGTCGGCCACTGGGTGATCGGGTTGACGTAGCGCTTGTCGTCGTCGCGTCCCTCGACCTGCGGCCAGCCGTAGTTTCGCCCCTTGGTGACCTGGTTGATCTCGTCCCAGGTGTTCTGGCCGAATTCGACGGCGTACATCCGCTTGCCCGGGTCCCAGGCGAGCCCCTGGACGTTGCGGTGGCCGAGGGACCACACCGGGGACTTCGGGAACGGGTTGCCGGGCGCGGGCTTGCCGTCCTTGGTGATCCGCAGGATCTTCCCGCCGAGGCGCTTGACGTCCTGCGCCTGCGGCCGGTCGCCGGCGTCGCCGGTGCTCGCGTAGAGCAGGCCGTCCGGGCCGAAGGCGAGGCCGCCACCGTTGTGGATGCCCGCCTTCGGGATGCCGGTGAGGATCGGGGTGGGCGTGCCGCCGAGCTCCAGCCGGGCGATCCGGTTGTCGCGCTCCGTCGTGTAGTAGACGAAGACCGACTTGTCGCGCTGGTAGTCGGGGGAGACGGCGATGCCCATCAGCCCGCCCTCGCCGGACGCGGCCACGTCGGGGACGGTCTGCACCGGGGTGACCTTCAGCCCGTCGGGCCCCGACTCGGGGCCGACCCGCAGGATCCGGCCGCTGTCCCGCTCCGTGACCAGTGCGGCGCCGTCGGGCAGGAAGGCGATGCCCCACGGCACCCGCAGCCCCTTGGCCAGCACGGTGGTGACCACCTCAGTGCCGGCGCCGCCGGCGCTCGCCGTCGTCGAGGGGGTCGGGAAGGTCGGCGGCTCGCCGGCCGGGTCCGGCTCGGGCTCGCCGAAGCTGCAACCGGCGGCCGCGAGCAGCAGCGCCGCGCACGACGCCGCCAGGGCCGCCCGGAGGCGGCGGGTGCGAGGGTACGGGGGACGGGCGCTCACCCGGCCCAGGGTAGCCGGCCGGGGCGCCGTACCGGGGCCGACGGATCGGACCGGGTGCCGCGATCCGCCCCGCCCGGCCGGCGGCCCGGCCGGGGGCCTATCGTCGGCGGGCGTGAAGGTATGGATCCCGCACGAGTCCGGCCGTGCGCTCCTCGGGGAGCTGCCCCGGGACGTCACCGTCGAGGTGGTCGAGGACCCCGCCCGGCTTCCCTCGGAGGCGGCCGGCGTCCGGTTCTGGGTGCCGCCGTTCCTGGCCGGCGGCGACGCCACCGCGCTGCTGGGCGAGCTGCCCGACCTGGCGGTGGTGCAGCTCCTCTCCGCCGGGGCGGACGCCTGGGCCGGCCGGATCCCGGAGGGGGTGACGCTCTGCGACGCGCGGGGCGTGCACGATCCGTCCACCGCCGAGTGGGTGGTCGCGGCGATCCTGTCCCAGCTGCGGGCCTTCCCGGCCATGGCCCGGGCGCAGGCCCGGCGCGAGTGGGCGTACGGGGAGGTGGCCCCCACCGACGAGCTGGCGGGCAAGCGGGTGCTGATCGTCGGGGCGGGCTCGATCGGCTCGGCGGTGCGGGACCGCCTCGCGCCGTTCGAGGTGAGCTTCACCCTGGTGGCCCGTACCGCCCGTCCGGATCAGGGGGTGCACGGTGTCGAGGAGCTGCCGGGCCTGCTGCCCGAGGCCGACGTGGTGGTGCTGCTGGTGCCGCTGACCGAGCAGACCCGGGGGCTGGTCGACGAGACGTTCCTCGCGGCGATGCGGGACGGCGCGCTGCTGGTGAACGCCGCGCGCGGCCCGGTGGCCCGCACCGAGGCGCTCGTCGCCGAGCTGCGGACCGGCCGGATCTCGGCCGCGCTGGACGTCACCGACCCGGAGCCGCTGCCCGCCGACCACCCGCTGTGGGCGATGCCGAACGTGCTGCTCACCCCGCACGTGGCGGGCTCGGTGCGCGGCCTGCTGCCGCGGGCGTACCGGCTGGTCGGGGAGCAGGTCCGGCGGTTCGCGGCCGGCGAGCCGTTGGTCAACGCGGTCGTGGACGGCTACTGACCGGCGCCGGCGTGGCGGGTCAGCCGGCCGCGTCGGGCAGGGTCTGGCCGGTGGCCTCGACCAGCCGCGGCAGGTCGGCGCCGCGGACGGCCGGCAGCAGCACCGCCTGGCCGTCGTCGAGTCGGGCCACCGCCCGGCCCCGCGCGTCCGGGGCCAGCTCCACGACCCGGTCCCAGCTGATCCGGCGCTGCCCGACCAGCGCCCGCAGGCGCAGCTCGCGGGCGTCCACGTCGGTGCCGGCCCGCCACGCCCAGACCCCGACGGCGAGCGGGACGAGCAGCACCGGCAGCAGGTACCACCGGGCGCCGGCCAGCGGCAGGGCGCCGATGAAGGCGATGATCGCGGCGGCCAGGATCGCCTGGTTGTGCCGGAAGCGGACGGTGCCGGAGCTGCTCACCCCCCGATGATCCCACCCCCGCCGCCCCCGGCACGCGCCGGGCGGCGCCGGGCCCCACCCGACGGCTGGCAGTGACGAGGGCCACTGTCGCCTCGGCGTCACCGCGTGCCTGCGCGCTCGTTGGCGATAGATGGGCAGCGGACCCACCTCGTTCCGGCGCCCCGCGCCGCCGCACCGCCCGTGCCCCCTCACGAAGGCGACCGCCGTGCCCCTCGCGTACCCGTCCCACGCCCTCGCCCGCCGTCCGGCCGTGCCGGAGGCCCTCGTCCTCGCCGCCGTCGCGCTGCTCCTGCTCGCCGGCGCGGCCGGCCGGATGCCGGCCCCGGCCGTCGTGGCGCTGGCGGGCGCCGCCGGCTCCGCGCTGGCCGGCGCGCGGCTGTCCCGGCTGGCCGCCGGCTCGCCCACGTCGGCGCCCAGCGGTTCCCGGGCGGCCCGCCGCCGCGTGGCGCTGCCCCGTCGCGTCGCCGTGCTGCTCGACGCCGCCGTGGTGACGGCGGGGCTGGCCGCCGCCGTCCTCCCGCTCGCAGACCCCCGCCACCGGCCCGCCGTCGCAGTGGCGGGGCTGGTCGTCGCCGCCCCGCTCTTCGCCGCCGGGCTGCCTTCGCAGGCGCGGACGCCGCACCCGGCCGCCCGGGTCCGGCTGCGGCGGGCCCTCGACGCGACCGCCGCCGGCCTCGGGCTGGTCCTCGCCGGTTGGCTGCTGCTGCCCCGCGACCGCCTCGACCCGCCGGCCCGGCTCGCGGCGGCGGTGGCCCTCGGCGGGCTCGCGATCGCGGTGCTCACGGCGCTGACCGGGCCGCTCCGGCGCTCCGGCGCCGCCCGGTGCCGGGGCGGGGCGGCGCTCACCCTGCTCGGGTTGGCGTTGCTGGCCGCGCTTCCGGTCGGGACGCCGCCGGTCCGGGCGGCGCTGCTGGCCGTACCCCCGCTGGTGGGCGGGGTGCTGCTGACCGCGGCGGGGGCGTTGCGGGCGGCCCGGCCGCAGCCCGACCCGCCGGCCCTGCCCATCCTCGTGTGGCCCCGGGCGGTGGTCCCGGCCGCCGCGGCCGTGACGGCCACCGGCTGGCAGCTCCGCTCCGACGGGCCGCCGGACCTCACCGCCGTGCTGCTCGCGCTCGCGGTCGCGCCGCCGCTCGTGCTCCGCGACCTGCTCCGGGCGGGCGAACCGCCACCGCCGGCCCCGGCCTCCGCCCCACCGGCCCTCGCCTCCGCCCCACCGGCCCCCACGCAGGCGCCGGGCCGCGCCGACGCCGCGGCGAGCGGCACCGAGGCGGCACCGGCCCGCGTCGACACCATGCCGACCTGCACCGAGGCGTCGGCGGCCCGGCACCGCTCGCCCGGGACCGGCCGGTCCGGCGGGCCGGCGGGCCGCGCCGAGCTGCTGCGGGCCCTCGCCGCGCTGCGGGACGCGTCGCCCCCCTGCGGCGCGCTGCTCGTCGTCGACCTGCACGTCCCCGGCGCCACCGCCGAAGGGCCCGGCCACGCTGCCCGGGAGGCCGTGACGGCCGAGGTCGCCCGTCGCGCCCGCGCCGTCGTCGGCCCAGGGGACCTGCTCGCCGACCTCACCGCCGCCGGCTTCGCGGTGGTCACCGGGACCGGCCCCGTGCTGGCGTACGCGCTGGGCACCCGGCTGCTCGCCGCGCTCACCCAGCCCTACCAGGTGCCGGGCGGGGTGCTGCGGCTGCGGGCCAGCATCGGGCTGGCCGAGGTCGCCGGCACCGCCCCGGAGGACCTGCTGCGCCAGGCCGACCTGGCCCGGCGGCGGGCCGTGCAGCTCGGCCGGGACCGGGTCGAGTGGTACGACGCCTACCTGGAGGAGCAGCTCGTCCGCCGGCTGGACCTGGAGCGGGAGCTGCCCGGGGCGGTCGCCCGGGGCGAGCTGGACCTCGTCTACCAGCCGGTGCTCGACCTGGCCGACCGGCAGCCCGTCGGCACGGAGGCGCTGCTGCGCTGGCGCAGCCCGGTCCTCGGCACGGTGCTCCCGGCCGAGTTCCTGCCGGTGGCGGAGGATCTCGACATCGTGGGCGAGCTGGGCTGCTGGGTGCTGGACCGGGCCTGCCGGCAGCTCGCCGCCTGGTCGGCGGGGAGCCGGCAGCTCTGGATGGCGGTCAACGTGACCGTCCGGGAGCTGGCCGCGCCCGACTTCGTGCCCCGCACGGCGGCCGTGCTGGACGCGTACGGGGTGCCGCCCGACCGCCTGGTGGTCGAGGTGGCGGAGCCGAGGGTGGCCGGCGAGCTGCCGACCGTGGTGGCCCGGCTGGCCGGGCTCCGTTCGCTGGGCATCCGCACCGCGCTGGACGACTTCCGGGCCGAGCACGCCTCGCTCGCCCAGCTCCGCCGGCTGCCGATCGACCTGCTCAAGGTCGGCCCGCAGCTGGTGGACCCGGCGGACCCGCAGCGCCCGCTGATCGACGTGGTGGTGGCCGTGGGGGACCGGTTGGGGCTGGACATCGTGGTGGAGGAGCTGGAGTTGCCGGGCCTGGTCGACGGCGCGCGCCGGGCCGGCTGCCGGTACGGGCAGGGCTTCGCGCTGGCGCGGCCGGCCACCGCGGAGCGGGTGGAGGCGTACATCGAGGAGTTCCCGTCGGCGTCGCGCTGACCGCTGGCCGGCGGGAAGGGGCGCCTGGCGGCGCCCTCACCACGTCACGCCCGCGCGGCCGCCAGCACCCGGCCGACCAGTTCGCCGGAGGTGCCGGAGCGCTCGTACTCGGAGCGGTGCAGGGACCCGCCCATCCGCGGCGCCGGGTTGCGGTGCACCGCCGGGCCGTCCGACGTCACCAGCGCCGCGAAGTGGTACTCCTCGGCGTTCGTCGCCTCGATGATCCGGGCGATGTTGCGCGGCGTGATACCGCCGCCCGGCATGACCACGATCCGGCGTTCCGCCCGGCGGACCAGCTCTGCGATGAGCGGGGCGCCCTCCAGCACGCTCACCTCCTGACCCGAGGTCAGCACCCGGTCCACGCCCAGCCCGACGAGCTGCTCCAGCGCCTCGAACGGGTCCCGGACCATGTCGAACGCCCGGTGGAAGGTGATGCTGGCGCTGCCGGCCGCCTCGATCAGCTTCCGGGTGGTCGGTACGTCGATGTCGCCCTCGGCGGTCAGCGCCCCGATCACCACGCCGTGCGCACCGGCGGCCACCGCCGCCCGCACGTCCCGCACCATCGCGTCGACCTCCGCCGGGGAGTAGATGAAGTCCCCCGCCCGCGGCCGGACGATGACGTGCACCCGGATCCGGTCCACGCTGCGCAGGGCCGTCTCGATGGTGCCGATGCTGGGGGTCAGTCCGCCCTCGAAGAGCGCGGAGCAGAGCTCCACCCGGTCGGCGCCGGCCGCCTCGGCGGCGACCGCCCCCTCGACGCTGTCGATGCAGATCTCGAATGTCGTCATCAGTCTTCCTTCTCCTTGCGGGGTCCCGCGGTCCAATCGATGGCGGCGGTGATCGCGCCGACCGGTTCGCCCCCGCCGAGCACCGGCACCCGGCGCAGCTCCCCGGCGCCGTCGACCGGTACGCCGGCCGCGTCCAGGGCGGTGAGGGCGATGGCGGTGGTGGCCCGGGGGCTTCCGTCGACCACCTTCACGGCGACCGCGTACCCGTCCGGGGTGGCCACCCCGAGCACGCCCTCGGCGCCGCCCTTGGCGAGCACCCCGGGCAGCGCCCGCATCAGGTCGGTGTTCGGGTGGCCGTGCCAGCCGCCGACGTGTTCCGGATGGCGGAGCATCGCCTCGGCCACCCGCGCCTCGTCGCTGCCCGGCTCCGCCAGGACCAGGGCCTGGAACGTGCGGGCCAGGCCGGTCAGCGGCAGCCCGAACAGCGGCGCGCCGCAGCCGTCCACCGCCACGGTGGTGACCGGGGTGCCGGCCAGCCGGCCGACCGTGGCGGCGACCTCGCGCTGCAACGGATGCGCCGGGTCCAGGTAGTCGTGCGTGGACCAGGACCGGGCGGCACAGGCGACGAGCATCGCGGCGTGCTTGCCGGAGCAGTTCATCCGGATCCGGCTCCGCCGGTCGCCGTCGCGGATCAGCCGTTCCCGGGTCGCCTCGTCCTCCGGCCAGTCCACCGGGCAGCCGAGCGCCTCGTCGCCCAGCCCGGCGGCGGCCAGCAGCTCGCGTACCACGGCCACGTGGCGGTCGTCGCCGGTGTGGCTGCCGGCGGCGATGGCCAGCCCAGGGCCGGTCAGCGCGCGGGCGGCCGGCGACGGGGCGGCGGTCGCGGCGGTGAGGCAGGCCAGCGCCTGCGCCGGCTTGAGGGTGGAGCGCGGCAGCACCGGCTCGTCGGGTACGCCCGCGGCGAACGCGACCGCTCCGGACGGGTTGAGCACGACCACGCTGCCGAGGTGTCGGCTCTCCACGAAACCGTTGCGCGTCACCCGGGCCAGTTCGGCGTACGGGACAGTGGTCACCGGGCGGTACCCCCTTGGACGAGAAGTGACGCCGCCGGATCCGGTTCGGCCGACTTGCGGCGTCCGGTGAGGCGACCGTTGCGGGCCTGCAGCACCCGGGCGAACTTCGACAGCGAGGCGTTGACCACCAGGTAGATCAGCGCCACCACCAGGAAGGTCTGGATCAGCAGGTTGGTGTACGAGGAGAGCACCTGACCGCTGTAGAGCAGCTCGGTGTAGCTCACCACGAAGCCGAGCGAGGTGTCCTTGAGCAGCCCGACCAGTTGGCTGACCAGGGAGGGGGCGAGCTGTAGCAGGGCCTGCGGCAGCACGACCAGCCGCATGACCTGTCCCCGCCGCAGCCCGACGGCCAGGCCGGCCTCGGTCTGGCCCCGGTCCAGCGCCTTGATGCCGGCCCGGAAGATCTCGGCGAACGCCGCCGAGTTGGAGACCACCAGGGGCACCACGAGCTTCCAGAACAGCGGGAAGTTCAGGCCGTACTGCGGGAGCGCGAAGAGCGTCACGTAGATCAGCAGCAGCGCGGGTACGGTCCGGAAGACCTCCACGTACGCGCCCGCCAGCCAGCGCACCGGCCGGTGCGCCGACAGCCGGCCGAGCGCGAGCAGCAGGCCGAGCGCGGCGCTGAGCACGGCGGTGGCCGCGGCGGCGCGCAGCGTGGCCCAGAGCCCGTCGAGCAGGTAGCGCCAGATCGGCCAGGTGGTGAAGGGCTGCCACCGGTCGGCGGCCAGCTCGCCGTAGCTCGCGAAGCGGTGGACCGCCCAGGCGAGCCCGCCGAGGACGGCGAGCGCGCCGAGCACGGTGGCGATGCGGATCCGCCGCCGGGCCCGGGGGCCCGGCTCGTCGAAGAGGATCTGCTGGGTCGGGTTCATCGGACGATCGCCAGCCTTCGTTCCAGCGTGCCGGTGAGCCGACCGATCAGCAGCGCCAGCAGCATGTAGGCGAGGCCGGCGCCGGTGAAGACGGCGATCGGCTGGGCCTCGACGAGGTTCACGTTGTTGGCGGCCTGGGTCAGCTCGACCACCCCGACGGCGGCGGCCAGGGAGGTGTTCATCAGCAGCGCGATGCAGATGTTGCCCATCGGCTGGATCACCGCGCGCAGTCCCTGCGGCAGGATGACGTACCGCAGGGACTGGCTGAAGGTGAGCCCGATGGCGCGCGCCGCCTCGGCCTGTCCCACGCCCACCGTGTTGATCCCGGCGCGGATCGCCTCGGCCAGGTACGCCCCCTCGTAGGCGGCGATCACGATGGCCGCCGAGGTGAACAGCGGGAACGTGATGCCGATCGTCGGCAGCGCGAAGACGAAGAGCACCAGCAGAGCCAGCAACGGCAGGTTCTGGAGCAACTCGACGTAGACGGTGCCGACGGTGCGCAGCAGCGGTACCGGGCAGATCCGCAGCGTCGCCACGACGATGCCCAGCAGCATCGCGCCGATGGTGGTCACGACGGTCAGCTGGACCGTCGTGACCAGCCCGTGGCCGAGTACGCCGAGGTGTGCGGTGAGGGCGTCCATGTCGGGGGAGGGATCCTCAGGAGCCCTCGACGGACCCGATCGCCGGCGGGGTGGGCGCGCCGCCCTCCACCACCGAGCCGAGGGTGCTCTCCCACACCTTCGCCCAGGTCCCGTCGGCCTGGATCTTCTTGAGCCAGTTGTTGACGAACTCCTTGAACTGGGCGTCCTCGCGGTTGAGCCCGATGCCGTACGCCTCGGTGGTGAACGGCTCGCCGACCACCTTCATACCGGGGTTCGCCTTGGCACCCGAGGCGAGCAGCGTGAAGTCCTGCACGTACGCGTCGCCGCGCTTCTGCAGCAGCGCCTGCACGGCCTGCGGGTCGGTGGCGAACGCGACCTGCTTCGACCCGGGCGCGGCGGCGGGCAGCGCGGTGACCGCCGGGGTGTTCGCGCCGACGATGACCGTCTTCCCGGCCAGGTCCTGGACGCCCTTGATGCCCGTCTCGTCCTTGCGCACCGCGACCGCCAGGCCGGAGGTCAGGTACGGCCCGGCGAAGGCGACCTGGGTGGCCCGCTGCGGGGTGATGGTGTACGTCTGGAAGACGGCGTCGACCGACTTCGCCTGGAGCATCGCCTCCCGGGTCTGGGTGCCGATGGTCACCGTCTTCACCTCGGGCTTGCCGATGATGTACTTGGCCAGCAGCTTGGCCATGTCGGCGTCGAAGCCCTCGATCTGGCCGCTGACCGGGTTCTGCTGGGACAGTAGCGGGGCGTCCAGCGAGCCGCCGATGGTCAGGTAGCCCTGCTTGCGGATCCGGTCCATGGTGGAGCCGGCCGGGATCTCGGCGTCGGAGGCCACGGGAGCGGCGTCGTACACCGACTGGGCGACCTTCTCGCCGCCCGGCCCGCCGGGCACGGCCGGCCCGGAGCCGCCGTCGCCGCAGCCGGCGGCGGCCAGCGCCACGGCCACCGCCGTGGCGGCCATCGTCACCGCGCGGCGTCGCGTGAGGTTCCTGTGCAGAATCGACATGCCACCCTCCTCGGGGGTCAGTGCTGGAGGATCTTGGAAAGGAAGTCGCGCGCCCGCTCGGTGCGGGGGGCGGCGAAGAACTCGTCGGGGGTGCCGGACTCGACGATCCGGCCGTCGTCCATGAAGACGACCCGGTCGGCGGCGCGGCGGGCGAAGCCCATCTCGTGGGTCACCACGATCATGGTCATGCCCTCGGCGGCGAGGGAGACCATCACGTCCAGGACCTCGTTGACCATCTCCGGGTCGAGGGCCGAGGTGGGCTCGTCGAAGAGCAGCACCTTGGGCCGCATCGCGAGGGCGCGGGCGATCGCCGCCCGCTGCTGCTGGCCGCCGGAGAGCTGCGCGGGGTAGCGGTCGGCCTTGTCGGCGATGCCGACCCGGTCGAGCAGGGCCAGCGCCTGCTCGCGGGCCTCGGCCTTGGCGATCCGGCGGACCTTGGTGGGGCCGAGCGTGACGTTGTCGAGCACCGTCCGGTGGCCGAACAGGTTGAACGACTGGAAGACCATGCCGACGTCCGCGCGCAGCCGGGCCAGCTTGCGGCCCTCGGCCGGCAGGGGCTCGCCGTCGATCTCGACGTCGCCGGCGCCGGCGACCTCTAGGCGGTTGAGGCACCGGCAGAGGGTCGACTTGCCGGAGCCGGACGGGCCGACCACGACCACCACCTCGCCGGCGGCCACGGTCAGGTCGATGTCCTTGAGCACGTGCAGCGGGCCGAACCACTTCTGTAGGCCGCGGACGGCCACCATCGGCCGGTCCGGGCGCGTGGACCCGGTCCGCCCGGCGAGGCCGGTTGCCGTCGTCGGTGCCACAGCTCGCCCTACTTTCTGCGATATCCGAACAAAGATTTGTGCTGGCCGAACCAACGCGGCTCATCTAATGCGAGCGACCAAAGCAAGTCAACAGGTTGCCGGAAGTAAGTTGGGATGCTAAGAACCTGGCGTGACGATTGACGACGCCCCGCGTGACGGTCTCCGCGGCGGGCCACGCGATCTGCTCCGGCTGGTGGCCAGCGGGGCGGCGGTCAGTCGTGCGGACCTCGCCCGGCTCTCGGGGCTGTCCCCGTCCACCGTCTCCCAACGGGTCGAGGCCCTGATCAGCGAAGGGCTGCTCCAGGAGACCGGGGCGGGCAAGTCACGGGGTGGACGACGCCCCCGCCAGCTCGCGGTACCCACCGGTGGCGCGCTGATCGGCGCCGTCGACCTCGGGGCGCACCACGCCCGGCTCGGCACCCTCGACCTCTCCGGTCGGGTGGTCGAGGCCCGGTCCCGGCCGGTCCGCATCGAGGACGGCCCCGAGGCCGTGCTCGGCGCGTTGCTCGACGATCTCGCCGCGCTGGTGCCCGCCGCCGACCCGGCGGTGCCCGGCCAAAGGGGAAGCTCCGCCGCCGGCGTCGACGCGTTGCGGGGCATCGGGATCGGCATCCCCGGGCCGGTGCAGTCCGGCACCGGCCGTATCGTCAGCCCCTCCCGGATGCCCGGCTGGAACGGCTTCGACGTCGGTGCCTTCTGTGCACAGCGCACGGACGTACCGGTCATCGTGGACAACGACGCCAACCTCATGGCGCTCGGCGCGCACCGGGCCGCCCACGCCCATCTGGACCATGCGGTCTACGTCAAGGCCGGCACCGGCATCGGCGCAGGGGTCATCTCCGGCGGGGCACTGCACAGGGGCGCCCAGGGCTCCGCCGGGGACATCAGCCACTGCCGGGTGGTGGCCGACGCGGCGCCGCTGTGCAGCTGCGGCAACACCGGCTGCCTGGAGGCGGTGGCCAGCGGGGCGGCCCTGGTCGCCGCCCTGCGGGAGCAGGACGTGCCGGTCGACGACCTGACCGGCGTGATGCGGCTGATCGAGGACGGTGACCGGCACGCCACCGCCCTCGCCCGCCGCGCCGGCCGGGCGATCGGCGAGATCCTCGCCGTGGTGGTCAACTTCTTCAACCCGCAGGTCGTCGCGATCGGCGGCCGGCTCGCCGAGTGCGAGCCGTTGTTGGCCAGCATGCGGGCGACCCTCTACGAGCGCTGCCTGCCGCTGGCCACCGAGGCGCTGCTCATCGAGCGGGTGGTCGCCGGCCCGGACGTCAGCATCATGGGCGCGGCGCACCTGGTCATCGACCGGGTCGTGGACCCGTCCTGACGCCGGTTTCGGACCCGGGCGGGTCGGCGTGAGCCGGGCGTCGCCCGGAACGTCGGTCCGCGCGTGGCGAGCACGTGCTCCGGCGCCCGGCCGACCAGCTCGGCCGGCCGGGCGCCCTGCCGGTACGGGCCGGGGCGCTACTCGGGGACGCGGCGGTAGGCGCCGTCGCTGGCCGAGGTCGCCATCGAGGCGTACGCGCGCAGCGCCGCGGACACCGGCCGCTGCCGGTCGACCGGGGTGTACGGCCGGTCGCGCTTCTCCTGGGCGATCCGGCGTGCTTCCAGCACGTCGGGGGCCACGTTCAGCTCGATCGAGCGGCCCGGGATGTCGATGACGATCTCGTCGCCGGGCTCGACGAGCGCGATCAGCCCGCCGGAGGCGGCCTCGGGGGAGACGTGCCCGATGGACAGGCCGGAGGTGCCGCCGGAGAAGCGCCCGTCGGTGAGCAGCGCGCAGGCCCGGCCCAGCCCCCGGCCCTTCAGGAAGGAGGTGGGGTAGAGCATCTCCTGCATGCCGGGGCCGCCCTTCGGCCCCTCGTAGCGGATCACCACCACGTCGCCGGCGACGACCTCCTTGGCGAGGATCGCCGACACGGCGTCGTCCTGGGACTCGTAGACCTTGGCGGGGCCACGGAAGGTCAGGCACTCCTCGGGCACCCCGGCGGTCTTCACCACGCAGCCGTCCGGGGCCAGGTTGCCGTGCAGGATGGCCAGCCCGCCGTCGGCGCTGTAGGCATGGGCGAGGTCCCGGATGCAGCCGCCGGCCGCGTCGGTGTCCAGCGACGACCAGCGGTTGGTGGTGGAGAACGGCTCGGTGGTGCGCACCCCGCCGGGCGCGGCGTGGAACAGCTCGACCGCCTCCGGCGTCGGCGAGCCGCCCCGGACGTCCCAGTCGGCCAGCCAGCGCTCCAGGCTGGGGGAGTGCACCGCGTGCACGTCGCGGTTGAGCAGGCCGGCCCGGTCCAGCTCGCCGAGGATGGCCGGGATGCCACCGGCCCGGTGCACGTCCTCCATGTGGTACTGCGGGGAGTTCGGCGCGACCTTGGCCAGGCAGGGCACCCGGCGGGAGATCGCGTCGATGTCGGCGACGTCGAAGTCCAGCTCGGCCTCGCGGGCGGCGGCGAGCAGGTGCAGGATCGTGTTGGTCGAGCCGCCCATCGCCACGTCCAGGGCGACGGCGTTCTCGAACGCGGCCCGGCCGGCGATCGCGCGGGGCAGCACGGAGGCGTCGTCGCCGTCGTACCACCGCTTGGCGATCTCCACGGCGGTGCGGCCGGCCTCGACGAAGAGCGACCGGCGCGCGGCGTGGGTGGCCAGCGTCGAGCCGTTGCCCGGCAGGGCCAGCCCGATCGCCTCGGTGAGGCAGTTCATCGAGTTGGCGGTGAACATGCCGGAGCAGGAGCCGCAGGTCGGGCAGGCCGACCGCTCGATGGCGCCGAGCTGGTCCTCGGTCACGGCCTCGTTGGAGGCCGCGACCATCGCGTCGATCAGATCGATCTTGGAGTGCACCACGCCCTCGATCGCCACCGTCTTGCCGGCCTCCATCGGCCCGCCGGAGACGAAGACGGTCGGGATGTTCAGCCGCAGCGCGGCCAGCAGCATGCCCGGGGTGATCTTGTCGCAGTTGGAGATGCAGACCAGGGCGTCGGCGCAGTGCGCGTTGACCATGTACTCGACGGCGTCGGCGATCAACTCCCGGCTGGGCAGGGAGTAGAGCATGCCGCCGTGGCCCATGGCGATGCCGTCGTCCACCGCGATGGTGTTGAACTCGCGGCCCACCCCGCCGGCCTCGGCGACCGCCTCGGCGACCAGGCCGCCGAGGTCCTTGAGGTGCACGTGACCGGGTACGAACTGGGTGAAGCTGTTGGCGATGGCGACGATCGGCTTGCCGAAGTCGTCGTCGGTCATCCCGGTGGCCCGCCACAGGGCCCGGGCGCCGGCCATCGTCCGACCGTGCGTGGAGGTCTTCGACCGCAGCTCAGGCATGCCTACCAGTGTTGCACCGCCGCCGGAGCACCCGTCGGGGACGCGCGCCGTGTCCCAAAGGATGCACACCCGGGGCCCCACGCGGGACCCTCATCCGGCACAGTTGGGGACGTGCATCTCCCCCCGGGCATGGTCGCGGCAGCGGTGCTGTGCGGGCTGGTCGCGGCGGCGGCCAGCGCGCTGTCGGCCGCCGACGCCCGGCGGCGGTCCGGGCCGCACCGGCAGGCGCACGCGCTGCTCGCCACGGCGTCCGCGGTCGCGCTGGCCGGCCTGCTGGTCGGGCTCGCCGTGGCGTTCGCCGCCGCCGGGCACGGGGCGCACGGGCCGGGCCCGCGTACGGGCTGGGCCAGCGTCGTCGCGGTCGGCACGGCGGTCAGCGGGCTGCTCTTCGCCGCGGGGCTGCTCCGGCTGCCCGGCGTGGCCGCGTCGGGGGCGGCCACGGTGCGCCTGGCGCTCGACGGCGTGGTGATGGCGGCCGCGTTCTGGTTCGTCGGCTGGGTGCTGTTCTCCGAGCCCACCCGGCTGCTCGGCGACGTCACCCCGCTGGCCTGCCCGCCGATCCTGCTGGCCACGGTCAGCGCGGCCCTGACCGCCGGGACCGCCCTCGTCGTGGCGTTCCGCGCCCCGCCCCCGCGCCGGTTCCTCGCCGGTCTCGGCGCCGGGGCCACCATGGTGACCTGCGGCGGGCTCGGCGTCGCCACCGGCCTCTGCCAGGCCGGGCCGGAAGTGGCGCTGGCCGGCGCGGGGGCGCTCGCCGCCGGCCTGGGCGCCGCCGCGCTGGCCGCCCGGCGGGTGGACGCGGCCGGCCAGGCCGACCTCGACCTGATCCGCCGCGACGGCGACCACGCGTTCGTCCCGATGTTCGCGATGGCCGCCTCGGCGATGTACCACCTCCTCCAGGACGGCCGGTTCGACGCGCTCGGCATCGTCGCCGGCAGCGTCGAGGGCTTCGCCCTGGTGGCCCGGCAGTACCTGACGCTGCACGACGTGCGCGGCTATGCCCGGCGGCTCGTGGAGCGCGAGGCGCACTTCCGTGAGTTGGCGCACACCGATCCGCTGACCGGCCTGGCCAACCGGCGGGGGCTGCTGCGGGCGCTGCACCGCTGCGCCGAGGCCGGCACGCCCTGCGTGCTGCTCGGCCTCGACCTCGACGGCTTCAAGAACGTCAACGACATGCGTGGCCACGACGTCGGCGACGCGGTGCTGGCCGAGGTGGGCCGGCGGCTGCGCGGCAACCTGCGCCCGGGCGACGTGGCGGCCCGGCTCGGCGGCGACGAGTTCGCGGTGCTGATGCACGGCTGCCCGGCCGACGCGGACCGGGTCGCCGAGCGCCTGCTCGGCGTGCTCGGCCGCGCCTACGACCAGCCCGAGGGGCCGGTCTTCCTCTCGGTGAGCATCGGGTTGGCGGGCTGGGCCGGGGAGCCCGACGTGGAGCTGCTGCAGCGCCACGCCGACCTGGCGCTGCGCTACGCCAAGCAGCGCGGCAAGAACCGGATCGAGCGCTACGACGCCGAGTACGACCAGTTGCTGCGCCGGCGCACCACGCTCGAACACGAGCTGCGCGGCGCGATCGAGCGCGACGAGCTGCGGCTGGTGTTCCAGCCGGTGGCCTCGCTGCCCTCGGTGCGCCCGGTCGGCGCGGAGGCGCTGCTGCGCTGGCACCACCCGGCGCTGGGCAACGTCCGCCCCGACGAGTTCATCCCGCTGGCCGAGGAGTGCGGGATGATCGCCAAGCTGGGCGCCTGGGTGCTGCACCAGGCCTGCTACCAGCTCTCCCGCTGGCTGGCCGACGGCCACGACGTCTGGGTCTCCGTCAACGTCTCGCCGCGCGAGCTGCACGCCCCGGAGTACGTGGTCCAGGTCGCCGAGGCGCTGCGCGCTCACCACGTGCCGCCGCAGCGGCTGGTGCTGGAGGTCACCGAGCACGCCGTCGCGACCGACCTGGACGAGCTGATCCGGCGGCTGACCGCGCTGCGGCTGACCGGCGTCCGGATCGCGCTGGACGACTTCGGTGCCGGCTATTCCTCGCTGGGGCAGCTACGGCGCCTGCCGATCGACATCCTCAAGATCGACCACAGCCTGGTCGCCGAGCACGAGCCGGTGCGGCCGGTGGGCCGGGACGGCCCGGCCTTCGCGCCG
Source organism: Micromonospora sp. NPDC048040 (assembly GCF_055587185.1). Taxonomy (NCBI): domain Bacteria; kingdom Bacillati; phylum Actinomycetota; class Actinomycetes; order Micromonosporales; family Micromonosporaceae; genus Micromonospora; species Micromonospora sp. NPDC048040. The sequence continues at coordinate 82,160 of NZ_JBVJGT010000001.1, forward strand.
ATGGTCGACATCGTCATGCGGCTCGGTCACCAGCTCGGCCTGGAGGTCATCGCCGAGGGGGTGACCACCCGCACCGAGCTGGCCGCCGTGGTCGCCGCCGGCTGCCGCTTCGGCCAGGGCGCGCTGTCCGGCTGGGGCGTACCGGCCGAGCACCTGGGGGCGATGCTGAAGGCGGCCACGTCCCCTGGCGCCCGGCCGGCCCCCGCCCCGGCCCCGCCCGTGTCGCCGCCCCGGCGGCTGCCGACGGCCCCCACCTCCGGCTCGCCGGTCCCGCCGCCGCGGCGGCTGCCGACGGTGCCCGCCCCGCGCCTGCCCGAGCCCGAGTCCGGGCAGGTGGAGCGGGGTGCGCAGGCCCCTCGGACGGGTGAATCTCCGCCCTCCGTTAACCAACATGTGGGATCAGTTGACTCATCGCGTGAGATGCGTCAGGCTTGACCGCATGTCGTCGTACCGGTCGCTGCGAGTACTTACCTGAGCGCACTCTCCCTGTCGAGAGTGCGCCGGCCCCGTGCAACCTGCACGAGGGCTTTTTTGTTGCCGTCGAACCCATCGACGGGGGCCCCGTGCCCCGCGTCACACCGCTCGAACAGCCGCACCCACTCCAGCCGAGGGGCTGAACCGCAATGACGAGACCCACGCCAGAGACACTCGCCCACTCCGCCCGGCGCGCCCGCCCGGCCGCCGAGCCGGCGACCGACGCCGACCACGCCGGCGCCACCCGCGCCGCGGCCACCCCGGCCGTCCCGGGGGTACGCACACCCGCCACGGCCCAGGTCTCCGGAGCCGGCTCGCTCGTGCGGTCCCTCGAGGCGCTCGGCGTCGACGTCGTCTTCGGTATTCCGGGCGGCGCGATCCTGCCGGCGTACGACCCGCTCTACGACTCCACGGTCCGGCACATCCTGGTCCGTCACGAGCAGGGCGCCGGGCACGCGGCGACCGGCTACGCCCAGGCGACCGGCCGGGTCGGCGTGTGCATGGCCACCTCCGGCCCCGGCGCGACGAACCTGGTCACCCCGATCGCCGACGCGTACATGGACTCGGTGCCGATGGTGGCGATCACCGGCCAGGTCGCGCGGCCGGCGATCGGCACGGACGCCTTCCAGGAGGCGGACATCCAGGGCATCACGCTGCCGATCACCAAGCACAACTTCCTCGTGCAGAACGCCGAGGAGATCCCGCGGGTGCTGGCCGAGGCGTTCCACCTGGCCGCCACCGGCCGGCCCGGGCCGGTCCTGGTCGACATCCCCAAGGACGTCCTCCAGGCGCCCACCACCTTCACCTGGCCGCCGACGCTGGACCTGCCGGGCTACCGGCCGACCCTGCACCCGCACGGCAAGCAGATCCGCGAGGCGGCCCGCCTGATGACCTCCGCCCGCCGCCCGGTGCTCTACGTCGGCGGCGGCGTGCTCAAGGCCGGCGCCACCGAGGGGCTGCGCCGGCTGGCCGAGCTGACCGGGATCCCGGTGGTCACCACGCTGATGGCGCTGGGCGCGTTCCCCGACTCGCACCCGCAGCACCTGGGCATGCCCGGCATGCACGGCACGGTCGCCGCCGTCTACGGGTTGCAGAAGGCCGACCTGATCGTGGCCCTGGGCGCGCGCTTCGACGACCGGGTCACCGGCAAGCTGGACTCGTTCGCCCCGGACGCGACGGTGGTGCACGCCGACATCGACCCGGCCGAGATCGGGAAGAACCGGCACGCCGACGTCCCGATCGTCGGGGACGCCCGGCACGTCATCGACGAGCTGATCGCGGCGGTGACCACCGAGCAGTCGGCCGGCCACCGCGCCGACACCGCCAACTGGTGGACCCAGCTCGACGACCTGCGCCGGCGCTACCCGCTGGGCTACGAGGAGCCGGCCGACGGCACCCTCTCCCCGCAGTACGTGATCAAGCGGCTCGGCGAGATCGCCGGCCCGGACGCGATCTACGTCGCCGGGGTCGGGCAGCACCAGATGTGGGCCTCCCAGTTCATCTCGTACGAGAAGCCGTACACCTGGTTGAACTCCGGCGGCCTCGGCACGATGGGCTACGCGGTGCCGGCGGCGATGGGCGCCAAGGTCGGCAAGCCGGACACGGTGGTCTGGGCGGTCGACGGCGACGGCTGCTTCCAGATGACCAACCAGGAGTTGGCCACCTGCGCGCTGGAGGGCATCCCGGTCAAGATCGCCCTGATCAACAACGGCAACCTCGGCATGGTGCGGCAGTGGCAGACCCTCTTCTACGGGGAGCGCTACTCCAACACCGACCTCGGCACCCACAAGCACCGCATCCCCGACTTCGTGAAGCTCGCCGAGGCGCTCGGCTGCGTCGGCCTGCGCTGCGAGAACGCGGAGGACGTCGACAAGACCATCGAGGCCGCGATGGCCATCAACGACGCCCCGGTGGTCATCGACTTCGTGGTCGGCAAGGACGCCATGGTGTGGCCGATGGTCGCCGCCGGCACCAGCAACGACGAGATCATGTTCGCCCGGGGCGTCCGCCCCGCCTTCGACGAGGACGAACTCTGACCATGAGCGAGCGAATCATTCGGTTCCGCCCCCACCCGCGTCAGGACGCGACCGTGCGCAGCGAGGTCGTGGCATGACGATGCACACCCTGTCCGTGCTGGTGGAGAACAAGCCGGGCGTCCTGGCCCGCGTCTCCGGCCTGTTCTCCCGGCGCGGCTTCAACATCGACAGCCTCGCCGTCGGCGAGACCGAGAACCCGGACGTCTCCCGGATCACCATCGTGGTCAACGCCGAGTCGTCCCCGCTGGAGCAGGTGACGAAACAGCTCAACAAGCTGGTCAACGTGCTCAAGATCGTCGAGCTGGACCCGCAGGTCTCGGTCGCCCGGGAACTGCTCCTGGTCAAGGTGCGCGCCGACCGCGCGGCCCGGGCCCAGGTCCTGGAGACGGTCGGCCTGTTCCGGGCCCGGGTGGTCGACGTGGCACCGGACACGCTGACCATCGAGGCCACCGGCACGCCGGACAAGCTCGACGCGCTGCTGCGCGACCTCGAGCCCTTCGGCATCAAGGAGATGGTCCAGTCGGGGCTGGTGGCGATCGGGCGCGGCTCGCGTTCCATCACCGCCGGGCCCTCGCTCCGGGCCGCCTGACCCCGGCCGCCCACGCGACGCGCCGCCCGACCCGCCCACCTGGCCGGCGCGGCGCGCCGCCGGAAACCGCCATTCGCACAGATCCACGACGGGCCGCCCGGGCCGCCGTACGAAAGGGAAAATCATGAGCGTTGAGGTGTACTACGACGACGACGCCGACCTGGGCCTGATCCAGGGCCGGAAGGTCGCCGTGATCGGCTACGGCAGCCAGGGCCACGCGCACGCGCTGTCGCTGCGCGACTCCGGCGTCGACGTGGTGATCGGTCTGCCGGAGGGCTCCAAGAGCCGCGCCAAGGCGGAGGAGCAGGGCCTGCGGGTGGTCACGCCGGCCGAGGCGGCGGCCGAGGCCGACGTCATCATGATCCTGGCGCCGGACACGGCCCAGCGCCGCCTCTACGCCGACTCGATCGCGCCGAACCTGAAGCCGGGCAAGGCCCTCTTCTTCGGCCACGGCTTCAACATCCGCTACGGCCTGATCAAGCCGCCGGCCGACGTCGACGTGGCGATGGTCGCCCCGAAGGGCCCCGGTCACCTCGTGCGCCGCCAGTACGCCGACGGCAAGGGCGTGCCCTGCCTGGTCGCCGTCGAGCAGGACTCCAGCGGCAACGCGCTCGCCCTAGCCCTGTCGTACGCCAAGGGCATCGGCGGCACCCGGGCCGGCGCGATCAGGACCACCTTCACCGAGGAGACCGAGACCGACCTCTTCGGCGAGCAGGCGGTGCTCTGCGGCGGTGCGGCGGCGCTCGTGCAGACCGGCTTCGAGGTGCTCACCGAGGCGGGCTACGCCCCCGAGGTGGCGTACTTCGAGTGCCTGCACGAGCTGAAGCTCATCGTCGACCTCATGTACGAGGGCGGCATCGCCAAGATGCGCTACAGCATCTCGGACACGGCCGAGTACGGCGACCTCTCCCGCGGGCCGCGCGTCATCGACGCCCGGGTCAAGGAGGAGATGCGCAAGATCCTCAGCGAGGTCCAGTCCGGCGAGTTCGCCCGGGAGTGGGTTGCCGAGGACGAGGCCGGCCGGCCGAACTTCAGCAAGTGGCAGGCCGAGGGCGCGGCGCACCCGATCGAGGAGACCGGCCGCAAGCTGCGCGGCATGATGAGCTGGGTCGACCGCCCGATCACCGAGACCGCCTGACGAACACCCCCGGCGGCCCGGCCCGGGCCCTCTCCCCGGCGCCCGGCCGGGCCGCCTCCTTTCCGCCACCCACCGACACCGCTCGCCGCGCTGACGCCACCCACCGACACCGCTCGCCGCGCCGGCGCCACCCGGCCGATCCGAGCCGGAGCCACCCGCCCCGAACGGACCTCGCCCGCCTCGCCGAGACGGCGCGGGCGCCCCGTCGTGCGCCGTTGACCGGCAGGTCGTCACCTGTTGTGAGGGCACTCACCCCACGGTCCGGGACATGCCGGCCGGCCGGCCCCCTACGATCGCGGGTAGGTGCGTAGCCGGCACCTGACGGCCATGGCACGGATCAGTGCAGGGCGCAGCGCGGCGTCCCGCAGCCCGGCCTACCCGCTCTGACGACAACTACGAGGACCAATGACTCCTGTCGTACTGATCGCCGAAGAACTCGCTCCCGCCGCCATCGAGGTGCTCGCCCACGACTTCGACGTCCGCCACGTCGACGGCACCGACCGTCCGGCCCTGCTCTCGGCGCTCTCCGAGGCCGACGCCGTCATCGTGCGCAGCGCCACCCAGATCGACGCCGAGGCGATCGCCGCCGCGCCGCGGCTGAAGGTCGTCGCCCGGGCGGGTGTGGGCCTGGACAACGTCGAGGTGCCGGCCGCCACCGCGCGGGGCGTCATGGTCGTCAACGCCCCCACCTCCAACATCGTCTCCGCCGCCGAGCAGGCCGTCGCGCTCCTGCTGGCCGTGGCCCGCAACACCGCCAGCGCCAGCGCCGCGCTGAAGGCGGGGGAGTGGAAGCGGTCGAAGTACACCGGCGTGGAGATCCAGGGCAAGACCGTCGGCGTGGTCGGGCTCGGCCGCATCGGCGTGCTCTTCGCGCAGCGGATCGCCGCCTTCGGCACCCGGCTGATCGCGTACGACCCGTACATCCAGCCGGCGCGCGCCGCCCAGCTCGGCGTCCGCTTGGTGGGCCTGGACGAGCTGCTGCGGGAGAGCGACTTCATCTCCATCCACCTGCCGAAGACCCCGGAGACCGTCGGCCTGATCGGTGAGAAGGAGCTGGCCGTCGTCAAGCCCGGCGTCCGGATCGTCAACGCCGCCCGCGGCGGGCTGGTCGACGAGCAGGCCCTGGCCGACGCCATCGCCGAGGGCCGGGTCGCCGGCGCGGGCGTGGACGTCTACGCCAAGGAGCCCTGCACCTCCTCGCCGCTGTTCGCCTTCGACAACGTGGTGGCCACCCCGCACCTGGGCGCCTCCACCGCCGAGGCGCAGGACAAGGCCGGTCTGGCCGTGGCCAAGAGCGTCAAGCTGGCGCTCCAGGGTGAGTTCGTGCCGGACGCGGTGAACGTGCAGGCCGGCGGCGTCGTCGCCGAGGACGTCCGGCCGCTGCTGCCGCTGGCCGAGAAGCTCGGCCGGGCCTTCACCGCCGTCGCGGGCGGGGTCGCCGCCAGCGTCACCGTCGAGGTGCGCGGCGAGATCGCCAACCACGACGTGTCGGTGCTCAAGCTCGCCGCCACCAAGGGGCTGTTCAGCTCGGTGGTCGAGGAGCAGGTGACCTACGTCAACGCCCCGCACCTGGCGGCCGAGCGAGGCGTCGAGGTCAGCCTGGTCACCCAGGCCGAGACGGTCGACCACCCCGACCTGGTCACCGTCCGGGGCGCGCTGCCCGACGGGCGTACGGTCAGCGTCTCCGGCACGGTCACCCAGGCGGGCACGCGGGACGTCCTCAAGCTGACCGAGGTGGACGGTTTCGACGTGGAGATCGGCGCGGAGGGCATCCTCGTCTTCCTCCGCTACGTCGACCGGCCGGGCGTCGTGGGCACCGTCGGCACCCTGCTCGGCGAGGCCGGCATCAACATCGCGGCGATGCAGGTGGCCCGCCGGGAGGCCGGCGGCGAGACGCTGATGACCCTCACGGTGGACCAGGCGCTCGGCGCGGACCTGCTCACCTCCGCGGCGGACTCGATCGGGGCGGTCGCGGCCAGCGCCGCCGACCTGCGCGACGAGTGAGCTGACGCACGACAACGGGGGCCCGGCGATTCCGCCGGGCCCTTCGTCGTCCGCCGGGCGTCAGCCGGGCAGGCGCGCCGGCGGCGGGTAGACCGAGCCGTCCTGGGCGTCGAAGAGCATCAGGTCGTGCTCGCCGGCCAGCCGCTCGATGTCGAGCAGCACCTGGTCCGGACAGGTCGGGTGCAGGTTCAGCTCGACGTGGTCGTTCGCCGCGTGCAGCGGCGCCACCGCCCACGGGGTGTCCCGCCCGGCGGGCCGGTCCGGATAGCTGGTGGTGATCGCCCGGTAGAACGCCACCACCCGCGGATCCGGGTGGCGCTCGACGTGCTGCCCCTGCCGGCAGCGCCGCACCGCGGCCCGCACGTCCTCGGGTGTCGCCCCGTCCGCCAGGGCCCACACGCTCAGATCGAAACTCACGGCGGACAGCGTGCCATCCGCCGTTCACCCCGTCGAAATCACCCCGCCGATGGGCCTTTCCGTGCCGCGACGGTCCGGTGTGGAGACCCTTGCGTCGAGTTACGTCGATTCGCTAGCGTACCGGTGCGGTCACTGGCCGAGCTCGCGGCGTAGGCCCGTCTTCGGGTGGCGAGGTCGACGTCCGGCCGACCGGCCCGCACCCCTCGATTGCGCGAGCCACGCGCATTCGTCGCTGACCGGCCCTCACGGTCGTTGCCGAGACCGTGGGGGCCGATCGCGCCTACCGGGCCTCCGCATCGCCCGCCGCCGGGCGGCTCGGCGCGCCGCGCGGCACCCGGCCGACCGGGCGGCACCCGGCCGACCGCACGGCACCGGCCGGCGGCTCAGCGGCGGTGGGCGAAGAGCGCGCGGTAGTCCGACCCGTTGCGGAACCAGACGAGGCCGGCCGGACCGGCGGCGTAGAGCGCGGTGGCGTAGGCGTCGGCGACGGCGAGGTCGGGGCCGACCACCGTCGCGGCGACCAACTGCTCGGCCGGCTCGCCCGTGTGCGGGTCCACCACGTGCCCCTGCCGGCCGCTCACCCCGGACGTGCCGACCGCGCCCGCCGTCATCTCCAGCACCAGCGGCGCGCGGCGCCGATCCGTCGGGTGGTGCACCGCCACCCGCCACGGGCCGCCGTGCGCCGCGTGCCCGCGTACGACCAGGTCGGCGCCGGTGAGCACGGCGTAGTCGTGGATGCCGGCGGCGCGCAGCCGGGCGGCGGCGCGCTCGACCGCCCACCCGCCGAGCAGGCCGCCCGGGTCGAAGCCGCCGGGCACCGCCCAGGCGTCGAACCAGCCGTCGGTGGCCGCCCGCATCGCCGCGCAGCGGTCGACCAGGTCGGCCAGCGGGGGGTACGACTCGGGGCTGATCTCGCCGCGGCGCAGCCGGGAGACCAGGCTCTCGGGCCGGCTCGGGCCGTAGGTGAGGTCGATGGCCCGCAGTTCCGCCACCGCGTCGCGCAGAGCGTCCCCGACGCCCCGGCGGCCCAGCCACTCGGGCGCGTTGAGCAGCAGCGAGTATTCCGCCGTCGAGGTCCGCACGGTGTGCTGGACGGCGATCCGGTCGTCGGTGGCCGCGCCGGGGCGGTCGACGCGATGGCTACGGGCGCCGAGCCGCAGGTCCGGCCGGCGGGGCTGGAAGGCCGGCTGGTCCACCCAGCGGGTCCGTTGCTGCTGGTCGATCCGCATGACAGTGCTCCCTCGCTGCCGGCGGGCCGCGTCGTCGCGGTGCCGTCGCGGGCCCCCGTGACCCGCTCGTCACCACGCTAGGCAGCGGAGATGACCCCACCATGAATGTCACCTGAGAGCCTCCTGTGCATCTCGGTTTCCCGAATGATGGAACCTTCGTACCGGGAGGCGGGACAGCGGCGTACGGTCGGACCCAACGGCGAGGCGAAGGAGCGCAGGACGTGGCACGGATCGCGGTGGTGGCCGGGGACGGGATCGGACCCGAGGTGGTCGCGCAGGCCCGCAAGGTCATCGACGCCGTGCTCCCGGGGGTGGAGACTACCGAGTACGACCTCGGCGCCGCCCGCTGGCACCGCACCGGCGAGGTGCTGCCCGACTCGGTGCTGGGCGAGCTGGCCGGGCACGACGCCATCCTGCTCGGTGCGGTCGGCGACCCCACCGTGCCGCCGGGCGTGCTGGAGCGGGGCCTGCTGCTCAAGCTGCGGTTCGCCTTCGACCAGTACGTCAACCTGCGGCCGGCGCGGCTCTGGCCCGGCGTGGCCGGGCCGCTGGCCAGCGTCAAGCCCGGCGAGGTCGACCTGGTGGTGGTGCGCGAGGGCACCGAGGGCCTGTACGCGGGCGCCGGTGGCGCGCTGCACCGCGGCACCCCCGCCGAGGTCGCCACCGAGGAGAGCCTGAACACGCGGCACGGGGTGGAGCGGGTGATCCGCGACGCCTTCGCCCGCGCCGCGCGCCGCGAGCGGCGCAAGGTCACCCTGGTGCACAAGACCAACGTGCTCACCCACGCCGGCTCGCTGTGGGCGCGCGCGTTCGAGGCCGTCGCCGCCGAGCACCCCGACGTGACCACGGAGTACCAGCACGTCGACGCCGCCGCGATGTTCCTGGTCACCCAGCCACAGCGCTACGACGTGGTGGTCACCGACAACCTGTTCGGCGACATCCTCACCGACATCGCCGCGGCGGTCACCGGCGGGATCGGGCTGGCGGCCAGCGGCAGCATCAACCCCGAGGGGGCCTACCCCTCGATGTTCGAGCCGGTGCACGGCTCCGCGCCGGACATCGCCGGGCGCGGCGTGGCCGATCCGGTGGCGGCCGTGCTCTCGGCCGCGCTGCTGCTCGACCAGCTCGGGCACGCCGACGCCGCGGCCCGGGTCACCGCCGCGGTCGGCACGGAGCTGGCCGGCCGGGCCCCGGGCGTACCGCTGCGCACCGAGGAGGTCGGCGACCGGCTGGCCGGGTACGCCGCCTCCTGAGGCCGGCGGGCCCGCCCCACCGGGGCGCCTCCCCCCAGGCCCGCCGCCCCTCCGACGTCACGGGCGCCTCGGCGGGTCACCCGTCCGGCGCCGTCGATGCGCCGGGCGTAGCTACCCCCTGAACGACCGTTCGGGGTAAGTTTCTCGCACCATCTTTCTCGGCATGCGGACCCGTGTGCCGTCCGTCCCCAGGGAGGTCAGCGCGATGAGCGGTGGTGACAAGCTCGACTTCGAGATCCGTCCGAATCCCGCGCCGGTATCCGTCGCCGACCGGGCCGCCCTGCTGGCCAACCCCGGGTTCGGCCGGGTCTTCACCGACCACATGGTCACCATCCGCTACGCCGACGGCAAGGGCTGGTACGACGCCCGGGTCGAGGCGCGCGCGCCGATCCCGATGGACCCGGCCGCCGCGGTCCTGCACTACGCGCAGGAGATCTTCGAGGGCCTGAAGGCGTACCGGACGCCCGACGGCGGGGTCACCATGTTCCGGCCGGAGGCCAACGCCGCCCGGTTCGCCGCCTCCGCCCGGCGGATGGCGATGCCGCCGCTGCCCGAGGAGTCGTTCGTCGACTCGCTGCGCCGGCTCGTCGAGATCGACCGGGACTGGATTCCCGAGGGCGAGGACGGCAGCCTCTACCTGCGTCCGTTCATGTTCGCCAGCGAGGTGTTCCTCGGCGTCCGCCCGGCCAACGAATACCTCTACGTGGTGATCGCCTCGCCGGTCGGCGCGTACTTCTCGGGCGGGGTCAAGCCGGTGACGGTCTGGGTCTCCCCGGACTACACCCGGGCCGCCCCCGGGGGCACCGGCGCGGCGAAGTGCGGCGGCAACTACGCCGCCTCGCTGGTGGCCCAGGCCGAGGCGATCGAGCACGGCTGCGACCAGGTGGTCTTCCTCGACGCGGTGGAGCGCCGCTACGTCGACGAGCTGGGCGGCATGAACGTGTTCTTCGTCTACGACGACGGCACCGTGGCCACCCCGCCGCTGACCGGCACGATCCTGCCCGGCATCACCCGGGAGTCGGTGCTCGAGCTGGCCGCCGGCGCGGGGCACCGGATCGAGGAGCGGCCGGTGAGCTTCGCCGACTGGCAGGCCGACGCGGCCAGCGGCCGGCTCCGCGAGGTGTTCGCCTGCGGCACCGCCGCCGTGATCACCCCGATCGGGCAGGTGCGCTTCCCCGACGGCGAGTTCCTGGTCGGCGACGGCGGGCCCGGCCGGGTCACCATGGCCCTGCGCCAGCAGCTCGTCGACCTCCAGCGGGGCATGGCCGACGACCCGCACGGCTGGGTCCGGCGCATCCTCTGACCCGTACGCGCGAGCGTGCCGCCCCCGCGCCGTCCCGGCGCGGGGGCGGCGTCGCCGTCGGCCGCGCCCGCGTCAGTCGAGCAGGTGGTCGCGGAGGGCGGCGAGCTGGGCGTCGGTGACGCCGGCGTGGCGCAGGTAGCCCTCGACCGAGCCGTGGGCCGCCCGCAGCTCGGCGAGGAAGAGCGTCATGGCCTCGGCGGGGCAGGTCAGCACCGGCAGGGTGTGCCCCTCCTGCTGCCCGGTGGCCTCGAACCAGGCGCGGTACCGCTCGCCGGCCTCGGTGCTCAGCGCGTAGTCGGCGGCGATCTCGTCGTCGTCGACGCCGAGCACCGCGAGGGTGAGCCCGCAGACGATGCCGGTGCGGTCCTTGCCGGCGACGCAGTGCACCACCACGGGCGCGTTGGCGCTGTCGGCGATCAGCCCGACGGCCTCGGCGAGCCCGGCCGTGCCGGTCTCCGCGAGGTCGGCGTACCGGTCGGCCAGGTAGCGGGCCAGGTCGGTGCCCGGCTGGTAGGGCCGCTCGCCCCACTCGGCGTGCTGCGGGTGGATGTTGCGCCAGGTCAGGCCGTCGAAGTGGGGGATCCGGCCGTCGCGTTCCACCTCGTAGGGGCGGCGCAGGTCGATGACCGTGCGCACGCCGAGGGCGGCGAACGCCTCCCGGTCGGCGTCGTCGATGCGGTGTGGCGAGTCGGAGCGGTAGAGCCGGCCCCGGCGGACGGTGCGCCCGTCGTGGCCGGAGTGGCCGCCGACGTCGCGGAAGTTGAACATCGTGGCGAACGGGATCCTGCGGTTGACCTCGGTGGCGTCCACGTTGACACGGTAACGGTCTCCCGCGGGTGGCGGGAGACCGTCGTGCGCCGGTGACTACCGGGCGGTGCCGGGCGGGATCGCCGAGTACGTCTCGCCGTAGTAGCCGCCGAGCCGGTCCCGGTAGGTGGGGTCGGTGTCGGCGGTCTCGTCGTACTCCGGGGCGGCCTTGATCTGGTCCTTGCTCCGGTCGACGTGGACCTTGCGCTCGTCGTGGTCGACGTGGTTCACCGTGCCGGCCGGGATCATGACCTTCCGGCCGAAGATCCACGGGCCGGTGTCCACCACCAGGTAGCTGTCGTTGACCTCGTGGCTGGCGTTGTCGATCTTGCCGATGCCGCCGTCGCTGGCCTCGACCTTGTAGCCGACCAGGTCGGCGTCGGCCACCCGCGCCGTGTCCCGGTAGCGCCACGGGTCGAACGTGCCGGCGGGCGCGCCGCCGGCGAACTCGCCCTGGCCGCCGTGGCGCACCGGGTCCGGGCTGCCGTGCGTGCTGTGCGGGTCGAGCCTGTCCATGTGACAACTCCTGCCCCGACTGTCGCCAGTCGTCTCGCCGGATCGAGTCCTCGTCCTGGGAGGAGCTACCCGGGCGGTCGCCGCCGGAAACGGCGGGGGACCGGCGGTGGGCCGGCGCTGGAGACGGCGGTGGGCCGGCGCCGTCGTGCGGCTCCGGCCCACCGGGGCGTACGCGTCAGGCGAGCGCGGCCTGGGCGTCCAGGGTGACCGCGGCGGCGTGCACGACGGCGGCGATGCGCAGCCCCTCGTGCACCTGCTCGCGGCTGAAGCCCGCGCCGCGCAGGGTCTTCTCGTGCGACTCCAGGCACACGCCGCAGCCGGTGATGGCCGAGACGGCCAGGCACCAGAGCTCGAAGTCGGCCTTCTCCACGCCCGGCTTGGCGATGATCTGCATCCGCAGCCGCGCCGGGATCGACTGGTACTGCTCGTCGCCGATCAGGTGCTTGGCCCGGTAGTAGACGTTGTTCATCGCCATGATCGCGGCGGCGCCCTTGGCCGCCTCGATCGCTTCCGGCCCGAGGTGGGTGGCCGCCTCGTCGGCGATCTCCCGCAGCACCACCGGGTTGCGCGCGGCGACGGCGCAGGCCAGGGCGGTGCCCCACGCCTGCTCCGGCTTCAGCGTGCTGGTGCCGATGGTGGAGCCGAGGTTGAGCTTGATGTCCTTGGCATACTCCGGCAGAGCTGCCTTGACCGCGTCCAGACCCACGGTCAGGCCCCGGCGCCGGCGAGCAGCTTGGTGGCGTCCAGGGTCTCGCCGCCCTTGTTCCAGTTGCACGGGCAGAGCTCGTCGGTCTGCAGGGCGTCGAGCACCCGCAGCACCTCGGAGACGTTCCGGCCGACCGAACCGGCGGTCACCATGACGAACTGGATCTCGTTGTTCGGGTCGACGATGAAGGTCGCCCGCTGGGCCACGCCGTCCTCGCCGAGCACGCCGCAGGCGGCGGTCAGCTCGCGCTTGATGTCGCTGAGCATCGGGAACGGCAGCTCGCGCAGGTCCGGGTGGTCCTTGCGCCACGCGTAGTGGACGAACTCGTTGTCGACCGACACGCCGAGGACCTGGGCGTCCCGGTCGGCGAACTCGTCGTTCAGCCGCCCGAACTCGGCGATCTCCGTCGGGCAGACGAAGGTGAAGTCCTTCGGCCAGAAGAAGACGACCCGCCACTTGCCCTCGTGGGACTTGTGGTTGATCGTCTCGAACGCCTTCTCGGCGTCCAGCGACACGCAGGCGGTGAGTTCGTACTCGGGGAAGCGGTCACCGACAGTGAGCACAGGTCCTCCTTGACAGTGGCACGAGGCCGGTAAAACTGGATCGGTTCCAGATACTTCCTCAGTGCTGTTTCCGCCTGGCGGCGGCCGGGTTACTTGTGAAGTGGATCACCAGCTTCCGGTTCCGCCCGTGTACGGGCGCCGGCCGGGGTATCGCGACCCTCCGTCACCGTCCCGTCATGTGGACTATGCCTCCCAAAACCAGCGCTCGGGTGGCAGAGTAGCGATCGTGACCAGCACCTACCTGATTATTCGCACCTAGCGCGCCGGCCTCCCCTCCGCCGAGCGCGCAGACCTCCCGCATCCGCGGGGGGTCTTTTTGTTGCTCTCGAAAGGATCCCTGATGACCTTCCAGGTGTACGACACGACGCTGCGCGACGGTGCCCAGCGCGAGGGGCTCAGCTATTCGGTGGTCGACAAGCTCGCGGTGGCCCGGCTGCTCGACGAACTCGGGGTCGGCTTCATCGAGGGCGGCTGGCCGGGCGCGGTGCCGAAGGACACGGAGTTCTTCCGCCGGGCGCGCAGCGAGCTGGACCTGAGACACGCGCTGCTGGTGGCGTTCGGGGCCACCCGCCGGGCCGGGGTGCAGGTCGCCGACGACCCGCAGGTGCGCGGTCTGCTCGACGCGCAGACCCCGGCGGTCGCCCTGGTCGCCAAGGCCGACCTGCGGCACGTCGAGCGGGCGCTGCGCACCACCGCCGGGGAGAACCTGGCGATGGTCCACGACACCGTGGCACACCTGGTGGCGGAGGGTCGCCGGGTCTTCGTCGACGGCGAGCACTTCTTCGACGGCTACCGGTCCGACCCGGCGTACACGGCCTCCGTGGTGGAGACCGCGCTCGCCGCCGGCGCCGAGCGGTTCGTGCTCTGCGACACCAACGGCGGCATGCTGCCCTCCCAGGTGAGCGCCGCCATCGCCGACCTGACCGCCCGGCTGGGCGTGGGCCCGGAGCTGCTCGGCATCCACTGCCAGAACGACACGGCCTGCGCCGTGGCGAACACGATCGCCGCCGTCGAGGCGGGGGTGCGGCACTTCCAGGGCACCGCGAACGGCTACGGCGAACGCCCCGGCAACGCCGACATCTTCGCCGTGGTCGCCAACCTCCAGCTCAAGCTCGGGCTGCCCGTCCTACCGGACGGCTGCCTGGGGCAGATGGTGCGGGTCTCCCACGCCATCGCCGAGATCGCCAACATCGCCCCCGACACCCACCAGGCCTACGTCGGGGCCGCGGCCTTCGCCCACAAGGCGGGGCTGCACGCGAGCGCGATCAAGGTGGATCCGCTGCTCTACAACCACGTGGACCCACAGGTGGTGGGCAACGACATGCGGATCCTCGTCACCGAGATGGCCGGCCGGGCCAGCGTCGAGCTCAAGAGCCGCGAGCTCGGCCTGGACTTGGCCGGCCATCCGGAGGCGCTGTCCCGGGTGACCGGGCGGGTCAAGGAACTGGAGGCCGACGGCTGGTCGTTCGAGGCCGCCGACGCCTCGTTCGAGCTGCTGGTCCGCGCCGAGCTGGACACCGCGCCGCCGAGGCCGTTCACGCTGGAGTCGTACCGGGTGCTGGTCGAGCACCGGGAGGACGGCGCGGTGGTCTCCGAGGCGACCGTCAAGATCCGCGTACGCGGGGAGCGGGTGATCGCCACCGCGGAGGGGAACGGCCCGGTCAACGCCTTGGACGAGGCGCTGCGGGCCGGGCTGGCCCGGCACTACCCGCAGCTGCGCGACTTCGAGCTGGCCGACTTCAAGGTGCGGATCCTGGAGGGCAGCAGCGGCACCGGAGCGGTGACGCGGGTGCTGCTGGAGACCGCCGACCGCAACGGCCGCGACTGGACCACGGTCGGCGTGCACCCCAACGTCGTCGAGGCGAGCTGGCACGCCCTCGTCGACGCCCTCACCTACGGCCTCGACCGCGCCCGGGTCTGAGGCGGCCCGGTCCCGGCGCCGCCGGCCAGGCGCGGACGCCGGTGGACACCGCGCGGACGCCGGTGGACACCGCGCGGGCACCGGCCACCGCGGCGGGCCGGCGGGTCAGCCGGCCGGCAGGCGTAGCTCGGCCAGGACGGCGCGGTGGTCGCTGCCCGGCACCCGGTGCACGGCCACCGCCCGTACGGCGATCCGGCGGTCGACCAGCACGTGGTCGATGGTCACCGGCGGGATCGGGTCGCCGTCGTAGGGGCCCCAGGTGCCGGTGAGGCCGGCGCCGACCTCGTCGGCGGCGTCGACGTAGCCGGTGGCCAGCAGGGCGCGCAGCGGGGCGTGGTCGAGGGTGGCGTTGAAGTCGCCGGCCAGGATCCGCAGCGGCCCGTCCGGCGTCGCGGGCGGCTGCGCGGCCAGGTCGGTGCGCCAGTGCCCGACCTGGTCCACCGCGTACGGCGCCGCCGGGTGCGCCGACTCGACCCGCACCGGCGGCGCCCCGGGCACCGTCACCGTGCCGTACGCCTGGTCGAAGCCCCAACCGCCGCGATTGCGCCGGACGCCGCCCTCGTCGACCGGGAACCGGGCGTAGAGCCCGGAGCCGACCGTGCCCGGCTGCGGGTCGAGGTGCCGGTGGGGGAGCAGCCGGTCCAGGCCGAGCCGGTCCAGTTCCGCCGCGGCCCCGGGGGTGAACTCCTGCACGGTGAGCACGTCGACGCGGTGCCGCTCGACCAGGTCGACCAGTGCCCGCGCGTCGGCGGCCCCGGCGAGCAGGTTGGCGGTCAGCACCCGCACCGTCGGCCCCGCGGCCGGGGGCTGCCCGGCGGGCAGGGCCCGGGGCGCGACCACGGCCACCAGCGCCGTCGTGACCACCGCCGCGGCCACCGCGGGCCACCGGCGCCGCAGGGCGAGCGCGAGCACCAGCGGCAGCAGGCTCCCGGCGGCCACGTACGGGGTGAAGGCCAGCAGTTGGACCAGCGGCCCATGGTCGAGGCCGGCCAGCCGCAGGGCTGCCCAGGCGGCCCCGGGCGCGACGGCCGCCCAGCAGAGCGCGGTGCCCGATCGTCCCGCCCGGCTGCCCGTCACCCGTTCCGCCGCCCCGGTGGTCATGGCCGCGCCTCGGCGATCATGGGAGCGCCTGCGTGATCATGGCTGGAGAGTAGCCCGGCCCCCCGCGCGCCGCGGCCCCGTCGCCTCCGTCACGCCCATTCGTGAATGCCGGGACATTCGCATTTCACAAATTGTCGACGACCGTCGGCCGATTTGGTGAAGCGTGATCAACTATTGACGTCCGGCTTTTTGCGATGCTACGTTCCAGTGGGTTGAGACGTCGAAACTCTGAGTAGTAATACCTGGTCAAGGCCGGTGGAAATCGTCGAGGCGGCAACATCTATGGTGCGGCCTGAAGTGCGGGCTTCCGGCGGTTGTCGCTCATTTTCCCGGCCCCAGAATGGAAATCTGCCGTCCCGTGACAACGCGGGGACGGCCGAATCCGCACGGTCAACAAAAGGGAGACCCTGTCATGACCACACTCTTCCGACGCAAGGCGGTGGCGGTGGCCTTCGCCGCCCTGGCGCTCACCCTGGCCGGGGGCGGCATCGCCGTCGCCCAGCCGGCGGCGAAGGCGCCCGCCGAGGTCGCCGCGCCGTCCGTCCGCCAGCCAGGCGACGGCGGCCAGCCGGCGGTGACCCCCGCCGAGGCCCGCAGGGCCAGGGCCGCGCTGGCGCAGGGCCCGTCCACGCAGGCGACCGCGCCGGGCACCATCTCCTTCGCCGTCGTCAGCAGCGGCGGCACGCTGCTCCGCGGCTCGCCCGAGGCGGTCTCCGCCACGAAGTACGGCCCCGGGCAGTACCAGGTCCTGTTCACCTACAACGTCACGCTGAAGGGCTTCAAGGCCACCATCGGCACCACCGACCCGTACAACGTGCCGCCGGGCGGGGAGATCTCGGTGGCGCCGCGGCTCCAGACGCCGAACGCGGTCTTCGTCCAGACCCGCAACTCGTCCGGCAGCCCGTCCGACCGGCCCTTCCACCTGACCATCACCAACTGACGCACCCGCTGACGCGCCGGCCCCCACCGCCCGTGGGGGCCGGCGCCACGCGGTGGACCACCGGCGGGCGAGTCGGGTACGCAGGTGCCCCCGCCGGTGTGTGGCCGGCCGCGTCGTCGCTGCCAACCCGGGAGGCTCGTCCCGGTTCGGGCAGGTAAGGACCGCCCCGGCGCTGATAATCCGACGTTTGTCCGAGGGCCGCCACGGGAAGCAAGCACCGTGACGGACATCTCGGACACCCTGGCCAGCGTGCCCAGCCCGGCCGATCCCGACGCGAGTTCCGCCGAGCTGGAACAGACCCTCTTCGAGGTCAAACGCGTGATCGTCGGGCAGGATCGGCTCGTCGAGCGCCTGCTCACCGCCCTCGTCGCCGACGGGCACTGCCTCCTGGAGGGCGTGCCCGGGGTGGCCAAGACCCTCGCCGCGCAGACCCTCGCCACCGTGGTCGGCGGCACCTTCTCCCGGATCCAGTTCACCCCCGACCTCGTCCCGTCGGACATCGTCGGCACCCGGATCTACCGGGCGTCGAAGGAGACCTTCGACATCGAGCTGGGCCCGGTCATGGCCAACCTGGTGCTCGCCGACGAGATCAACCGCGCCCCCGCCAAGGTGCAGTCCGC
Organism: Micromonospora sp. NPDC048040; assembly: GCF_055587185.1. Lineage (NCBI taxonomy): Bacteria > Bacillati > Actinomycetota > Actinomycetes > Micromonosporales > Micromonosporaceae > Micromonospora > Micromonospora sp. NPDC048040. Next base: position 99,777 of record NZ_JBVJGT010000001.1, read on the forward strand.
GCTGCTGGAGGCGATGGCGGAGCGCCAGGTCTCCATCGGCGGGCGCAGCTACGCCGTGCCCGACCCGTTCCTGGTGCTGGCCACCCAGAACCCGATCGAGTCCGAGGGGGTCTACCAACTGCCGGAGGCGCAGCGCGACCGGTTCCTGATGAAGATCGTGGTCGACTACCCGAGCGACGCCGACGAGCTGGCCATCCTCTACCGGATGAGCGCCGACCGGCCCACCGCCCGGCGGGTGCTCGACCCGCAGCGGCTGCGCGACCTCCAGGCCCGCGCCACCCACGTCTTCGTGCACCACGCCCTCGCCGAGTACGTCGTCCGGCTCATCCTCGCCACCCGCGACCCCGGCCGGTTCGGCCTGCCGGAGATCGCCCCGCTGCTCGCGTACGGGGCGAGCCCCCGGGCCACGCTCGGGCTGGTCGCCGCCGCCCGGGCCCAGGCGCTGCTGCGCGGCCGGGAGTACGTGCTGCCCGAGGACATCCGGGAGCTGGCCGTCGACGTGCTGGCCCACCGGCTGGTGCTCTCCTTCGACGCGGTCGCCGACGGGGTGTCCGCCGAGTCGCTGGTGCGCCGGCTGGTCGAGGCGGTGCCGCCGCCCCGCGTCGCCACCGGCCACCCCGAGTTCGCGACCGACCTGGCGGCGGCATGAGGTGGCGCGGGGCCACCGCGCCGGCGTCCGTGCCGGCCGACCCGGGGCTGGCCGACCTCGCCCCGGACCGGCGGCTGCGCCGCCTGGAACTGACCGTCACCCGGCGGCTCGACGGCCTGCTGCACGGCCGGTACCGCGGCCTGCTCCCCGGGCCGGGCAGCGAGCCGGCCGGCAGCCGGGAGTACCGCCCCGGTGAGGACGAGGTGCGCCGGATGGACTGGGCGGTGACCGCCCGGACCACGGTCCCGCACGTCCGCGAGGTCGACGCCGACCGGGAACTGACCACCTGGCTGCTGGTGGACGCCAGCCCCAGCATGGAGTACGGCACCGCCGAGCTGGACAAACGCGAACTGGCGGTGGCGGCCGTGGCGGCGGTCGGCTTCCTCACCGCCGGGGTCGGCAACCGGCTCGGCGCGCAGGTGCTCGGCCCGGCCGGGCTGCGTCGCTTCCCGCCCCGCAGCGGGCGTACCCACCTGCTCGGGCTGCTCCGGGCCCTGCTGACCGCGCCGCGCGCCAGCGCGTACGACGAGCGCCGCCCGCCGCCCGGCGGCCCCGACCTGGCCGACGGGCTGGCCGCCGTACACCGGGTGGCGCTGCGGCGCGGCCTCGTGGTGGTGGTCTCGGACTTCCTCGACGGCCTGCCCGACGACCCCCGGCACGCGCCGGCCTGGGAGGCGCCCCTGCGCCGGCTCGCCGTGCGGCACCAGGTGCTCGCCGTGCAGGTCACCGACCCGCGCGAACTGGAACTGCCGGACGTCGGCCTGATCACCCTGGTCGACCCGGAGACCGGCCGGACGCGGGAGGTGTGGACCGGCGACCCGCGCCTGCGCGAGCGGTACGCGGTCGCCGCCGCCGCCCAGCGCGACCAGGTGGGCCAGGCGCTACGCCGCAGCGGGGCGACCCACCTGCCGCTGCGCACCGACCGCGACTGGAGCGCGGACATCGTGCGCCACGTGCACGCCCAGCGGCGGCTCGTGGCGGCCCCGGCCGGCGCGGCCCGGGGAGGTGCGGCGTGATCTGGCAGTCACCCGTCCGGCTCTGGCTGCTGCTCGGGGTGCTCGCCCTGGCCGTCGGCTACCTGCTGATGCAGCGCCGGCGCAGTCGGTACGCCGTCCGCTTCACCAACCTGCGGCTGCTCGACCGGGTCGCGCCGCAGCGGCCGACCTGGCGGCGGCACCTGCCGGCCGGGCTCTTCCTCGCCATGCTGGCGCTGCTGGTGGTCGGCTTCGCCCGGCCGACGGCGGAGGTGCGGGTCCCCCGTGAGCGGGCGACGGTGATGGTGGCCGTGGACGTCTCGACCTCGATGCTCGCCGGCGACGTGGAACCCGACCGGCTCAGCGCCGCCAAGGAGTCCGCCCGGCGCTTCGTCGACAGCCTGCCCGACGAGTTCAACGTCGGGTTGGTCGCCTTCGCGGGCAGCGCGGCGGTGCTGGTGCCGCCGAGCACCGACCGGGAGGCGCTGCACGAGGGGGTCGAGCGGCTGGTCGAGGGGGCCACCGGGGTGCAGGGCACGGCCATCGGCGAGGCCATCAGCACCTCGCTCGGCGCGGTGAAGGGCTTCGACAGCCAGGCGGCCATGGACCCGCCGCCGGCCCGGATCATCCTGCTCTCCGATGGCGCGAACACCTCCGGCATGGACCCGATGGAGGCGGCGGCCGACGCGGTGACCATGAAGGTGCCGGTGCACACCATCTCGTTCGGCACCCCGGGCGGCACGGTGGACCGGGGCGGCCGGCCGATCCAGGTGCCGGTGGACGGGCAGACCCTGCGCGCGGTCGCCGAGGAGACCGGGGGCGGGTTCCACGAGGCCCACACCAGCGACGAGCTGCGCGCCGTCTACGACGACATCGGCACCTCGGTGGGCTACCGCACCGAACGGCAGGACGTCTCGGCCCGCTTCATCGGCCTGGGACTGGTGTTCGCCATGGGCGCCGCGGCCGGCTCGATGCGCTGGTTCTCCCGGCTCCCCTGACCCGTACGGCCACCGCCGAGAAGAACACGTGAGGAGCGTACGCATGGCAGTGCAGACCGGGTTGGGCGAGCCGCGCGGCCCATGGTTCATCTCGCCGGAGCTGGACCCGGACGGGCGGTCCCGGTGGGACGGGCCCGGGTCGGACCGTGGCCCGGCCGGGTGGCGCCGGCACGGGCGGCTGCTGGCCGGGCTGGCGGTGGTGGCCCTGTCCACCGCCTCCGGCGCGGTGGCCGGCGGCGTGGTGGCCAGCCGGGACGGCGCGCCCGGCCCGGCGGCGGCCTCGGCGGCCCCGGTCCCGGCGGAGCTGGTGACCGCGGCCGAGAAGACCGTGCCGGGGGTCGTCTCGGTGCTCGTGGGGGGCGGCGGCGGGGCCTCGGCGACAGGCTCCGGCTTCGCCGTCGACGACCAGCAGCACATCATCACCAACGACCACATCCTGGCGAAGGGCGGTGGCGGCTCGGTGACGGTGGAGCTGCCGGACGGGCGGCGGTTCGCCGCCGAGGTGGTCGGCCGGGAGCCACGCAGCGACCTCGCGGTGCTCCGGGTGCCCCCGTCGGCCGGCCTGGCGGCGCTGCCGCTGGCCAAGCCGGGGTCGACCCGGGTCGGCGAGCCGGTGCTGGCGGTCGGCTCGCCGCTGGGGCTCGCCGGCACCGTCACCGCCGGCATCGTGAGCGCCCTGGACCGGGAGGTGCGCCTCGGCGACAACCGGCACACCGCGGTGCAGACCGACGCCTCCATCAACCCGGGCAACTCGGGCGGCCCGCTGGTCAACGCGCGCGGCGAGGTGGTGGGGGTGAACACCGCGATCGCCACCATCGACGGCAACGGCTCCATCGGGATCGGCTTCGCCATCCCCATCGAACAGGTGCAGAAGACCGCTGACACGATCATCGGAAAGGGCGGCTGAGCTGCCCTCATGCCCGCCCGTACCGGGGTGGGAACGTGAGAACTGTCGGATACCCGGCGCGGAATGATCGGACAATGGAAATATTACGCTGAGTGTGGATACTGGCGTGGGTGGAGCGTCCTGTCATCGTGGCCCTCCTGCTGGTGGGCCTGATCATCGGAACCGGTGTCGGGTCGGCGTACGCCCGGGCGCGACGCGGGTGGGCCGACTACCAGACCGTCAAGAAGACCGTGCCCGGTGCCCGGCGCACCGCGTGGCTGCTGATCAAGGTCGCCACCACGAAGATCGGGGTGATCGCCCTGCTGCTCGTCGGGGCGGTCGCGTACGCCGCCGTCGACTCCGACGCCGAGCCCGCGCCACCCGGCCCGACCACGAGCCCGTCCGCCACCCCGAGCACCTCGCCGGGGCGTTAGCCTCGGGGTGTGGACGACGGACTGCGGGTGACCGACCGGTGGGTCGTCCCCGCCGCTGAGCTGCGGGAGCGCTTTTCCCGCTCGTCCGGCCCCGGCGGCCAGGGCGTCAACACCACCGACTCCCGCGTCGAGCTGAGCTACGACCTGGGCACCTCGCCCGGGGTGCCTGAATCGCTGCGGGCGCGGGCGCTCGACCGGCTCGCCGGGCGGCTCGTCGACGGCGTGCTGACCGTCACCGCCAGTGAACACCGGGCGCAGTTGGCCAACCGGGAGGCGGCCCGGGAACGGCTCGCCGCGCTGCTGCGCGAGGCGGCGGCCCCGCCGCCCCCGCCCCGCCGGCCGACCCGGCCCTCGCGCGGGGCCAAGGAACGCCGGCTGGCCGAGAAGAAGCGCCAGTCGCAGCGCAAGCGCGACCGCCGCGTCGACGGCGACTGACGGACGACCGCGGCGACCGACGGGCAGGGCGGCCGACGGGCAGGGCGGCCGACGGGCAGGGCGGCCGACGGGCAGGGCGGCCGACGGGCAGGGCGGCCGACGGGCAGGGCGGCCGACGGGCCGGAGGGCCGCTACCGGCGGATCTACGCCGGCAGGGCGTCGAGCAGCCGGGCTCGCAGCACGGCGGCCCGGTCGGCGAACCCCCGCTGCGCGGCGGCGTACTCGGCCCGCCCCTCCGGGGTCTCCACCCGCACCGGCGGGTAGCCCAGGTCGGACAGGTCGTACGGGGACGCCCGCATGTCCAGGGTGCGGATCTCCCTGGCCAGCTCGAAGCAGTCCGCGACGAGTTCGGCGGGCACGAGTGGCGACAGCTTGTACGCCCACTTGTAGAGGTCCATGTTGGCGTGCAAACAGCCCGGCTGCTCGTGGGCGTGCTGCGTCTCCCGCGTCGGGGTGAGCAGGTTCAACGGCCGGGCCGGCGTGGTGAAGAACCGGTACGCGTCGAAGTGGCTGCACCGCACCCCGCGCTCCTCCACCACGGCCGCGGTCCGCTCCGGGCTCAGCCGCAGCGGCCAGGCGTTGTGGCGTACCTCCGCCTGGGTCTGCCGGTAGACCATGGCCCACTCGTGCATCCCGAAACAGCCGAGGTGCGCCGGCCGGCCGGCGGTCGCCACCAGCAGCGCCCGGATCCACTCGACCGACTCGGCGCGCCGCGCGCGTACCCCCTCGGTGTCGAGGGTGACCCCGGCGGCGGTGGCGCGGTAGTCCCGGCCGAACTCGGCCGGGTCCGCGTCGCGCAGCGCCACCCCGGCCCCCGGGTGCCACCGGCGCAGCTGGGCCGGGCGGTGCGAGTAGTAGGTGAAGAGGAAGTCCTCCACCGGGTGCTTCCCGCCCCGGCGGCGGCGCGCCAGGTGCGGGGTGAGCCAGGCGTCGACCCGTTCCTCGTGCGCCCGGCGCCGGGCCCGCCAGCACGCCGCGTCGAGCACGGCGGTCGGGGCGAGGGCGGCGGTCACGGACCCAGGGTACGACCGCCGCCCCGCCGCCGGTCAGGGCACGTCCACCCGGACCCCGGCGGAGAACACCCCGCTGCGCAGCTCCAACTGTTGCGGCGGCGCCTGCCCGTCGACCGTGAAGACCAGCGGCAGCACCATCCGGCTGCCGCCCGCCATCGGCTGGGCGAAGATGTCGCGGCCCTGGTTGGCGGCCCGGGTGGCCTGCTCGTCGGTGCTGACGAAGTTGCCGTCCGGCAGGTACGCCCGTTGCAGGCGGCCGTGCCAGCTCTGCTTCTCCGGGGTGAGGTTGCGCACCCCGACCGTGGCCTGGCACTGCCGCGCGCCGCGGCCCGGCTCGCAGGCGACCCGGAAGACGGTGAACTCGAACGCCGACTCGCGCAGCGGCTCGCCGATCGCGCCGTTGGTGCCCCGGCCGATCCACGCGCCGCTGGTCGGCTGGCTGTCGGTGTCGATGGCCGCGACCTCCCGGGTGGCCGTCCAGGCGGCGGTGCCCACCGTGCCGGCCAGCACCGCGGCGGCCACCGGCACGATCAGCCAGACGGACGGCGTGCGGCGGGTCTGCGCCGGCCGGGGCGTGGCGGCCCGCGGGTAGACGGTCCCCCGCCCGCCGGGCGCGAGGGCTGCGGCGACGGGCCGGCGGCGGCGCCGCTGCCACGTCCAGACGCCGCCGAGCGCGAGCACCGCCACCGTGGCCAGCCCGGCCAGCAGCACGGGTGTCCGACGCCACGCCGGCGTCTCCGGGGTCTCCTTCGCCGCCGCCGGCGCGGCCGCGTTCCAGGTCGCCGTCGCGCAGTCGTACGGCCGGCTGCCGTCGCGGGCGAAGGCGCAGGCCGGTGCGGTCAGCGGCCGGTCGGGGGCGGCGGTGGTCAGCGTCGTGCCCAGGGTGGTGGTGCTGCGGGCGGGCAGCTTGAGCTGCCAGGTCACCGCGGTGGCGGACTGGCCGGTGGCGCGGGTGGCCCGGCCGCCGGTGGTGATGGCGGTCGCCGAGGCGCCGGGCGGCAGCTCCTGCCGCACGGTGGTGTCCACCGGCGTGTTGCCGGCGTTGCGGACCTGGATCCGGTAGCGCGGCGCCGGCGTGCTCTCCGGCGCCACCGCCACCGTGACCGGCGGCTTCGCCATCGGCGGGGCGGCCCGGGTCGGGGTGGGCACCGCCGGCGGCACCGACGGCATCGCCGGCGCCGGGGTCGGCGCGGCCGCCGCCGGTGGTGGCTGCGCGGCCGCCGCGGGTGGTGCCGCCGTGGGCAGTGCCGGCGCGGCGGCGAGGATGCCGAGGCAGTGGACGAACACTGCGAGGGCCCTGTGGTGTCGTGTCGATGCAGGCATACGAACGAACCTCCGGAGCCGACGCTAGGGGCGGGGCGACGCCGGGCGGGTACGAAGTCGCGAAGTCCGCCCCGGGACGCGGGACGTGGCGTAGGGTGCGCGGCCCGGGGCGCGCCTGGGGTTGCGCGGGCCGGTCGGTGCCAGGGTGCGCGGGCGGGACGGGCGCGCCTACGGCGCCTCGGTACGGGCGCGCCTACGGCGCCTCGGGCCGGGCGGCGCGCCGCCGTGCTGCTGCCCGCCGGCCGGGATCCGCCGGGGCGGGTCGTGGCCTGGGCCGGGGCGCGGGTCGTCCGGGACTAGATTGGCCTGGTGCGTATCGCTCGTTTTGCTCATGCCAAGGGAATGTCGTTCGGGGTCGTCGAGGGCGAGCCGGAGGCGGGCCCGCAGGGCCTGACCGTCGCCGAGATCGAGGGCCACCCGTTCGGCCAGATCCAGTTCTCCGGCGCCCGCTGGGCGCTCTCCGACGTCCGGCTGCTCTCGCCGATCCTGCCCAGCAAGGTCGTCTGCGTCGGGCGCAACTACGCCGAGCACGCCGCCGAACACGGCACCGAGGTGCCGAAGGAGCCGCTGCTGTTCCTCAAGCCGTCCACGTCGGTGATCGGGCCCCGCGACGCGATCCGGCTGCCGATCTTCTCCAAGCAGGTCGAGCACGAGGCGGAGCTGGCGGTGGTGATCGGCGCGCCGGGCGCCCGGCGCGCCGACCGGGCCGCCGCGGAGCGGGCCATCTTCGGCTACACCTGCGCCAACGACGTCACGGCCCGGGATCTCCAGCGCTCCGACGGCCAGTGGACCCGCGCCAAGGGCTTCGACTCGTTCTGCCCGATCGGGCCGTGGATCACGACCGGGCTCGACGTGCGGGACCTGGAGGTCCGGTGTGAGGTGGGTCGCAATCCCGAGGAGATGGAGGTCCGCCAGCTCGGCCGTACGCGGGACATGGTCTTCGACGTGCCGGCCCTGGTGTCGTACGTCTCGCACGTGATGACGCTGCTCCCCGGCGACGTGGTGCTCACGGGCACGCCGGCGGGGGTTAGCCCGCTCACGGACGGGGATACGGTCACCGTGCGGATCGAGGGGATCGGGGAGCTGACCAATCCGGTGGTGCCCGTCGCCTGATCCGGGTCGAGGCCCGGTTTTCGCAGCTCAGAGGCGGTTCCGGGGGCTCGATTTGGCCTGTCGGCACCGGGAGGGTAAAGTTTGTTCCCGGCACCGCAAGGGGCCAATGGGGTATGGGGTAATTGGCAGCCCGACTGATTCTGGTTCAGTTAGTCTAGGTTCGAGTCCTGGTACCCCAGCGCAGCCGAGGTTCGAGAGAGCCTCGGGCGTTGGATCTCGGTGGAGAGAAGCTCCGGTTCCCGTCAGGGAGTCGGAGGTTCTCTCTGATAGAGTCCAGCAGCGCCGCTCGGGAGAGCGGTGTGGCAAGGAAGTTCTGGCCCCGTCGTCTAGCGGCCCAGGACGCCGCCCTCTCAAGGCGGTAGCGCCGGTTCGAATCCGGTCGGGGCTACAGCATTGGCCCGTCTCACCCTGGTGAGGCGGGCCGTTTCGCATTTCCGACCCGGTCCGGTTGCCACCCGCCCGGTCTGCGCCGATCCTGCCCGTCCGGCCGCCTCTGCCCGGTTTCCTGCGGCGACCGCGTGCCGGCCGCCCGGCACCTGGCGTCGCGGAGGCCCGCGCGCCCGCCCGACCCGGTGCCGGCCCCCTCAGGGGACGCCGCTAGACTACAGCGGCACCGTTCGCAAGGGCGGTGGAAGCAGGGAAAGTCTTGGCCCCGTCGTCTAGCGGCCCAGGACGCCGCCCTCTCAAGGCGGTAGCGCCGGTTCGAATCCGGTCGGGGCTACAACACGAATGGTCCGCCTCGCTCCAGCGAGGCGGACCATTTCGCTGTTCCAGCCACCCCGTTTCCCGGCCGGCTCTCGGCTACCGGTCCTGGCCCGGCTCTCGGCTGCCGTCCTGGCCCGGCTCTCGGCGGCCCGCGCGGGCTCTCGGCACCGCCCGGATTCCGGCTTCCCGGCCGAATGCCGGCGGCCCGCCCGCCTGCCGGACCCCGGCCTGGAAGGCCGCCGGCGGGTGGGTCAGAGGCCGGAGAGGCGTTGGCCGGCCCGGACGACGGCCATGGCGTGGCGTTCGCCGGGGCGGCGGCCGAGGCGCTCGATCGGGCCGGAGACGCTGATCGCGGCGATGACCCGACCGGTGCGGTCGCGGATCGGCGCTGAGATGCTCGCCACACCGGCCTCCCGCTCGGCGACACTCTGCGCCCAGCCGCGGCGGCGTACCTCGGCGAGGGTGCGGCCGGTGAACTTCGACCTGGGCAGCAGCGGCATCACCGCCTCCGGCGGCTCCCACGCGAGCAGGATCTGGGCCGCCGAGCCGGCCGTCATCGGCAGCACCGAGCCGACCGGCACGGTGTCCCGCAGGCCGCTGGCCCGCTCGGCGGCGGCCACGCAGATCCGCTCGTCGGCGCGGCGCAGGTAGAGCTGCGCGCTCTCGCCGGTGGCGTCGCGCAGGGCGGCCAGCAGCGGCTCCGCCGCCGTCAGGAGCACGTCCGGCGCGGCGTTGGCGAGCTCACCCAGGCGCGGGCCGGGGCGCCAGCGGCCCTGGGTGTCCCGGACGAGCATCCGGTGGATCTCCAGCGCCTGCGCCAGCCGGTGCGCGGTCGCCCGGGGCAGCTTGGTGCGTTCAACGAGTTCGGCCAGGCTGGCGCCGTCGACGCAGGCGGCCAAGATGACCACCGCCTTGTCGAGAACGCCGACACCGCTCATACTGTGTCCCACAAGCCGAAATTTACCTCCCAGAATTTAGGATGTCCAGATGGTGGGAGTCACTACTACCGAGCCGAGGACCCTGGCCGAGAAGGTCTGGGACGCGCACGTCGTACGGGCCGCCGAGGGCGAGCCCGACCTGCTCTTCATCGACCTGCACCTGCTGCACGAGGTGACCAGCCCGCAGGCCTTCGACGGGCTGCGCCTCGCCGGCCGCCGGGTGCGCCGCACCGACCTCACGCTCGCGACAGAGGACCACAACACCCCGACCGGGTACGCCGACCCGTCGTTCCGGGAACGGCGTGGCGACCTGCTCACCATCGCCGACCCCACCTCGCGCACACAGATCGAGACGCTGCGCCGCAACTGCGCCGAGTTCGGCGTGCGGCTGCACCCGTTGGGCGACGCCAACCAGGGCATCGTGCACGTCATCGGCCCGCAGCTCGGCGTCACCCAGCCCGGCATGACCATCGTGTGTGGCGATTCGCACACCGCCACCCACGGCGCGTTCGGGGCGCTCGCGTTCGGCATCGGCACGAGCGAGGTCGAGCACGTGCTGGCCACCCAGACGTTGCCGCAGAGCCGGCCGAAGACGATGGCGGTGAACGTGACGGGGCAACTCGCCCCCGGGGTCACCGCCAAGGACCTGGTGCTCGCGCTGATCGCCCAGGTCGGCACCGGCGGCGGTCGCGGCCACATCGTCGAGTACCGCGGCGAGGCGATCCGGTCGCTGTCCATGGAGGGGCGGATGACCATCGCCAACATGTCGATCGAGTGGGGCGCCAAGGCCGGCATGATCGCGCCCGACGAGACCACGTTCGCGTACCTGAAGGGGCGGCCGAACGCCCCGCAGGGCGCCGACTGGGACGCGGCGGTCGCCTACTGGCGGAGCCTGCCCACCGACGAGGGCGCGACCTTCGACGCCGAGGTGACCCTCGACGCCAGCGCGGTCACCCCGTTCGTCACCTGGGGCACCAACCCGGGTCAGGGCGCGCCGCTGGGCGCGTCGGTGCCGGACCCGGAGGAGTTCGTCACCGACGCCGAGCGGACCGCCGCGCGCCGCGCGCTGGAGTACATGGACCTGCGCCCCGGCACCCCGCTGCGCGACCTCGCGGTCGACGTGGTCTTCGTCGGCTCCTGCACCAACGGCCGGCTGGAGGACCTCCGGGCCGCCGCCGACGTGCTGCGCGGGCACCGGGTCGCCGACGGGGTGCGGATGCTCGTCGTGCCCGGCTCCGCCGCCGTCCGCGAGGCGGCCGAGGCGGAGGGGCTGGACAAGGTCTTCACCGACGCCGGGGCCGAGTGGCGCTTCGCCGGCTGCTCGATGTGCCTGGGCATGAACCCGGACACGCTCTCCCCGGGCCAGCGCTCCGCGTCCACCTCCAACCGCAACTTCGAGGGCCGCCAGGGCCGGGGCGGACGCACCCACCTGGTCTCCCCGCCGGTCGCCGCCGCCACCGCCGTGGCGGGCCGGCTGGCCGCTCCCGCCGACCTGTAGAAGGGCACACCGCAGATGGAGAGGTTCACCACCCACACCGGCACCGCCGTGCCGCTGCGCCGTTCCAACGTGGACACCGATCAGATCATCCCCGCCGTGTACCTCAAGCGGGTGACCCGGACCGGTTTCGCGGACGGCTTGTTCAGCGCCTGGCGCGAGGACCCCGAATTCGTGCTCAACGATGCGGCGTATTCCGGTTCGTCGATTCTCGTGACCGGTCCGGAGTTCGGCACCGGCTCCTCCCGGGAGCACGCCGTCTGGGCGCTGCGCGACTGGGGCTTCCGTGCCGTGATCTCCCCCCGCTTCGGCGACATCTTCCGGGGCAACGCGCTCAAGGAGGGGTTGCTCCCGGTCGAGTTGGAATTGAAAGCGGTCGAGGAGATCTGGGATCTCGTCGAGTCCGACCCGACCACCCCGGTCACCGTCGACCTGACCGCCCGGCAGGTCCGGGTCGGTGAGGCCACCTGGTCGTTCCCGCTCGACGACTTCAGCCGCTGGCGGCTGATGGAGGGCTTGGACGACATTGGACTCACCCTCCGGCACGAGGCCGAGATCGGCGCCTTCGAGGCCACCCGGCCGCCGTTCCTGCCCTCGGTCGCATAGCCGTACGCCCGATCCCGTAGCGGTTTCCGCCCCCGCCGGTCTGACCGGTGGGGGCGAATCCGTTACGACACAAGGGCTTTTTTCCACCGAATGTTTGTGTCCCGGCAGCACAGGGCATACCGTGCGCGCAGAATGGCTCGCGTCGAGTCAGTTGCACAATCGGGAGGAAGTCGTGAACAAGGCCGAGCTCATCGAGGCGCTCGCCGTTCGCCTGGGGGACCGGAAGACGGCGACGGCCGCGCTTGACGCGGTCCTCGCTGAGGTCCAGGCGGCGGTCACCAAGGGCGAGAAGGTGGCGATCACCGGATTCGGAGCGTTCGAAAAGCGCGTCCGGGGCGCCCGAACAGCGCGCAACCCACGGACCGGCGAGGCGGTGAAGGTCAAGAAGACATCCGTCCCGACCTTCCGCCCGGGCGCCGGGTTCAAGGAGATGGTGGCCAGCGGCAAGGTGCCGAAGGCCACGGCGGCGGCGAAGAAGACCGCCGCGGCCGCCGCCAAGGCCACGGGTGCCAAGGCCACGGGTGCCAAGGCGGCGGGTGCCAAGGCGGCGGGTGCCAAGGCGACCGGCGCCAAGGCCACCACGGCCGCGGCGAAGAAGACCACCGCGGCGAAGGCCACCGCGGCGAAGAAGACGGCCGCGGCCAAGAAGACCACGGCGGCGAAGGCGGCCAAGACCACCGCGGCGAAGAAGACCACGACCGCCAAGGCCGCCCCGGCGAAGAAGACCGCCGCGGCGAAGACGACCGCGGCCAAGAAGACGACCGCGGCCAAGAAGACGACCGCGGCCAAGAAGGCCCCGGCGAAGAAGGCCCCGGCGAAGAAGGCCGCGGCCAAGCGCTGATGTCGAGCGGTACGAGGGCGTCCACCGGCACGGTGGGCGCCCTCGCCGCGTCCGCGTGCCCGCCGTCGGGGCGTTGACCGCAACGGTGCGCTGCACGCAGAATCGCCGCACCCCTTCCGGTCGGCGAAAGGCAGCCCCGTGCGCTACCGCCACCGCACCACCCTCAGCCTCGCCCTGGGCGTCGTGCTGCTGGTCGACGTGCTGCGTGTCTTCCTGCCGGCGGTCATCACCATCTTCGGGCAGGCCGCCTCGACCCCGGCCGAACTGCTGGGAGCGTTCGCGCTCGGCTGGTTCGTGCTCGCCCTGGCCGCGCCCGCGCTGGTCCGCCGGGTCGGCGCCCGCCCGGTCACGCTCGTCGCCGCCGTCCTGCTGGTCGCCGCCCGGCTCGCCGTCACCGGCCAACCGGGCGGGCGGCTCCAGCTCTGGCTCGCCACGGCCGGGCTGCTCGCCGGGCTGGTCTGGCTCGCCGGTGTCGCCGCCGCCACCGACCGGCCGGTGCCCGGCCTGGCGCTCGGGCTGGCCTTCGGGGCGATCCTGCACACCGCGCTGGACACGTACCGCCTGGGCTTCCTCGGGAGCTGGCAGTCGTGGCTCGCGGCCGGCCTGGTCGGCGGACTCTTCCTGGCGGGGCAGACGCGGCCCGCGCCGCCGGCCGGCCCGGGCGGCGTACGGAGCTGGCTGCTGGCCGGCCCGGCGCTGCTGCTCGCCGGCATGGTGGCGCTCTCCCCGGCGGTCGCCCGCACGGCGACGACGTACCAGTTCGGTCTGCTGCGGTCGCATCCCGGCGACGAGGTGGGGGTCGCCACCGTGCCGCTCCTCGGCCCCGCCCCGGTCGCCGTGGCGGTCGGCGGATTCCTGCTCGCCGCGCTGGCGTCACCGCGCCAGGGGGCGTGGCGGTGGCTCGCCCCGGCGGCCCTGGTGGCCGGGGCCGTCCTCTTCGCCCTCGAGCGCGGGGAACTGCTGCTGCCGGCCGTCCTGCTCGCCGCGGCGGGGCTCGGCGGCTGCCTGGCGTCCGCTGGCGCGGCCGACGGACGGGACGCCCCCGCCGCCGGCTCCACCGAAGGGGCCGAGGCCACCGCTGCCGCCGGGTTCGCGGTGGTCGACGACACCGCCGGTCCGGGCCGGGCGGCGGGCCGGCGCGCGTACGCGGTGGTCGCCGGGATGCTGCTCTTCGCCGTCGCGGCGGTGCTCTACTACGCGGCGTACGACCTCGGCCACCCCAACGCCGGGGTGCCCGTGGCCGTGGCGGTGCTGGTCGCCGCGGTCGCCCTGGCCGCCCGGCCCGCGGTGGGCCCGGTGCCGTCGTCGCCGCCGCCGGTGCGGACCGCCGCCGTGGCCACCGCGCTGGCGCTGGTCGCCGCGATCGCCAGCGACGAGCTGCTGTCCGCGAGCAACCGGGACGGGCCGCCCGACACGGTGCGGGTGGCGGCGTACAACGTCCGGATGGGTTTCGGGACGGACGGCCGCTTCGACCCGGACGCGCTGGCGCGGGCCGTCGCCGGGGCCGACGTCGTGGCGCTCAGCGAGGTGGACCGGGGCTGGCTGCTCAACGGCGGCCACGACACGCTCGACCTGCTGGCGGAGCGGCTGGACATGCCGTACGTCTTCGCGCCGGCCGCCGACCCGCTCTGGGGCGACGCCGTGCTGAGCCGCTGGCCCCTGGACGGGGCCCGGACCCGGCCGCTGCCGGCGGTCGGCGCGCCCACCGGCGCGCAGGCCCTCGGGGTCACGGTCGACCTCGGCGACGGCGTCCGCCTCGCGGTGGTCGCCACCCACCTGCAACCGCCGCCCGGCCAGGGCCCGGTGGTCCAGGCCCGCGCGGTCGCCGACTTCGCCCTCCGGTACGCGGCCGGCCGCCCGCTGGTGGTCGCCGGCGACCTGAACACCGAGCCGGGCGATCCGGCGTTCGCCGAGTTCACCCGGGCCGGGCTGGTTGACGCGTTGGCCGCGGCCCGCCCGCTGCCGACCAGCCCGGCGGACGACCCGCGCCAGCAGATCGACCACGTCTTCGTCACGCCCGACCTGGGCGTAGGCGATCCGGTGGCCCCGCTCGGCACGGCCAGCGACCACCTGCCGGTCGCCGTGACCCTGAGCCTGCCACCGGCCTGACCCGCCGCCGAGCGGTGTCGGCCGGGGCGCGCGGGCGGCCGCACCGCACCGGGCCGGTGGGTCGGCGGGGGCGGCCGGTCAGAGGCGGTCGGCGGCGAGCAGGCGGTCCCCGGCGAAGGCGAGCAGCCAGCCGCCGCCCTTCGGGGTGGTGAAGTCGCCCGCCCGCCCGCTGAGCCGCTCCAGGGCGGCCGGAATTACCTTGCCCTGGCTGCACACCCCCGCCTGCTCGCCGGAGGCCGCCAGCGCGGTCAGGCGGGCGGCGACGGCCAGTGCGCACTCGTCGGGCTGCTGGCCCGGCCGCGGCTCGTCCAGGTCGCCGCTCACCTCGATCGGCAGGTCGAGCAGCGCCGCCGCCGGGTCGAGGGTCTGCACGCACCGGCGGGCCGATGCCGACAGCAGCCGCGCCGGGCGGACCAGCGCCACCAGCGGGGCCAGCGCCTGCGCCTGCGCCCAGCCCCGGGCGTCGAGCGGTCGGCCGGTGTCCGGGCCGGACCAGGTGCCCCGCTTGCCGGCGTGCCCGTGCCGGACGAGCGCGATCGTCCCGGTCACCGCCGGCAGGGTCGCGAACGCGGCCAGCACCTCCGCGTCGTGCGGGTAGCTGACCAGCCGCACGGCCTCGTCGACGTCGAGCCAGCGCACCTCGTCGACCTCCGTGCCCGGCTGGAAGCCGCCGTCGGCCACCGCCCGCATAGACCAGTAGTCGACCACCTTCGGCCGGCCCTCGCTGCGGTAGCGCACGCTGGGCAGCCGCGTCTGCGGCACCGCCCGGACGTCGGCCTCCTCGGCCACCTCGCGTACGGCGGCGAGCAGGGGGTGCTCGTCCGGCTCCAGCTTGCCCTTCGGCAGCGACCAGTCGCCGTAGCGGGGCCGGTGCACCAGGCACACCAGCACCCTGGCGCGCCGCGCGCCCGGGCCCACGGCGGTGGGGCCGGGGTCGTCGGCGGGGCGCCACACGACGCCGCCGGCCGCCCGGATCGGCGTCGTCCCGTCGGTGACGTCGGCCGCCCAGCTCCGACCCGGGCCGGCCGCGTCCCGCTCATCCAGCATCCGGTCAGCCTATGCGCGCGCCGGTCAGCCCGCCGTGCCACCGACGCGACGCAGCAGCAGTTCCTGCAGGTGCACCAGCGGCTCCTCGGCCGTGCCGGTACGCCGGCTCCAGCTGCCGTCCGCCGCCAGCTCGAACGCCTCCACGTCCGGGCTCATCGCGGCGGCCATGACGTGGTCCAGCTCGGCCCGGGCGACCGGGTCGCTGACCTGCACCAGCGCCTCGACGCGGCGGTCCAGGTTGCGGTGCATCAGGTCGGCCGAGCCCATCCAGAACTCGGCGTCGCCGTTGTTGCCGAACCGGAAGATCCGGGAGTGCTCCAGGAACCGGCCCAGGATGGAGCGGACCCGGATGTTCTCCGACAGGCCCGGCACCCCCGGCCGCAGCGTGCACATGCCCCGGATGACCAGGTCGACGTGCACGCCGGCCCGGGAGGCCCGGTAGAGGGCGTCGGTGATCTCCTCGTCGACCAGCGAGTTCACCTTGATCTGCACGAGCCCGGGCATGCCGAGCCGCACGTGCGAGATCTCCCGCTCGATGCGCTCGATCAGCCCGCTGCGGATGCCCTGCGGGGCGACCAGCAGCCGCCGGTACGCGGTCTGCCGGCTGTAGCCGGTGAGGACGTTGAACAGGTCGGTCAGGTCGGCGCCGATCTCCGGGTCGGCGGTGAGCATGCCGAAGTCCTCGTAGAGCCGGGCGGTCTTCGGGTGGTAGTTGCCGGTGCCGATGTGGCAGTAGCGGCGGATCTGGTTGCCCTCCTGGCGTACCACCAGGGCGGTCTTGCAGTGCGTCTTCAGGCCCACCAGGCCGTAGACGACGTGGCAGCCGGCGCGCTCCAGGGTGCGCGCCCAGCCGATGTTGGCCACCTCGTCGAAGCGCGCCTTCAGCTCGACCAGCACCACCACCTGCTTGCCCGCGGCCGCCGCGTCGACCAGCGCGTCGACGATCGGCGAGTCGCCGCTGGTGCGGTAGAGGGTCTGCTTGATGGCCAGCACGTCGGGGTCGGCGGCGGCCTGCTCGATGAAGCGCTGCACGCTGGTGGCGAACGAGTGGTACGGGTGGTGCACCAGGATGTCGCCGTCGCGCAGGGTGGCGAAGACGCTGCGCGGCACCTCGCCCTCGGTGAGCCGGGGATGGGTGGCCGGCACGAACGGCGGGTCCTTCAGGTCCGGCCGGTCGGCCTCGTTGTAGAGCTGCCACAGCGCGGAGAGGTCCAGCAGGCCGGGCACCCGCAGCACCTCCTGGTCGTGCATGTCCAGCTCGCGGACGAGCAGCTCCAGCATGTGGTCGGAGATCGAGGCGTCCACCTCCAGCCGGACGGGCGGGCCGAACCGGCGCCGGGCCAGCTCCCGTTCCAGGGCCTGGAGCAGGTCCTCGTCGCGGTCCTCGTCGACCTCCACCTCGGCGTTGCGGGTGACCCGGAACAGGTGGCACTCGACCACCTGCATGCCGGAGAAGAGCTGTCCCAGGTGCACCGAGATCAGGTCCTCCACCGGCAGCATCCGCACGCCCGGCAGGTCCCGGTGCACCCGGACGAACCGGGGCACGTTGTTCGGCACCTTCACCCGGGCGAACAGCTCGGAGCCGCCGTCCGGGTCGCGCACCGCCACGGCCAGGTTGAGCGACCGCCCCGAGATGTACGGGAACGGGTGCGCCGGGTCGACCGCCAGCGGGGTCAGCACCGGGAAGATCTGCTCCCGGAAGTACGCGCGCAGCCGCTCCCGTTCGGGGTCGTCCAGGGCCGCCCAGCGCAGGATGCGGATGTCCTCGGCGGCCAGCTTCGGCAGGACGTCGTCGGTGAAGCAGGCCGAGTGCCGGGTGACCAGCGTGGCGGCCTTCTCGGCGACCAGCTCCAGCTGGGTGCGCAGCGGCATCCGGTCGCCACCGCGTACCGGCAGGCCGGCCTGGAGCCGCCGCTTCAGCCCGGCCACCCGCACCATGTAGAACTCGTCCAGGTTGCTGGCGAAGATGGCCAGGAACTTGGCCCGCTCCAGCAGCGGCGTGCGCGGGTCCTCGGCGAGCGCCAGCACCCGGGCGTTGAAGTCGAGCCAGGAGAGTTCCCGGTTGAGGAAGCGGTCCTCGGGCAGCGGCGCCACGGCGGGCGGCTCGTCGTCGGCGCCGGGCGCCGCCGGGGCCGGGGCCGCCGGGGCGGCGGGGGACGGCCCGGTGACCGGGTCCAGCACCTCCTCCAGGCCGGCGGAGGCGGTCGCCGCGTCGGGGCCGTCGTCGGTCCGGGCGGCCCCGGGCGGCTCGCTCGGGCGGAAGCGGCCGTCGGCGCCCCGGGAGCGGGTGCCGTTGCGGGCTGCGGCCGACTCGGCGGCGCGTGGCGGTCGGTTGGCGGGCTCGCGAGGGGTGCTCACCCGCCCATAATCACCCGGTCCGGGTTAACGCAAAATGAACATCGACCAGTCGCTCAGGCCATCGTCGGCAACGTCACCCGGACGACCTCGCCGGCGGCGTCGGTCTCGACGCGCAGCCGCTGGCCGAGGCGGAGCAGCCGCAGGCCGGAGGCGTCGAACGCCCGGGCCGGGAAGGCCAGCTCGGTGCCGTCGTCGAGGAGCAGCATCCCGCTGCGGGTCGCCGCGTCGTAGGTGGCCACCGTGCCCTGCATGCCCCGCACGCTACACCGCCCGCACCCCGCACCCCGCCCGCACACCGCCGCGTCCACGCCGGCCGGCGCGGGTCAGGCGGGGCAGCCGGCGGCGGCGAGCGCGGCGGTCTCCGGCCCCAGCCCGAGCCGGGCCGCCGCGGCCAGGTCGTCGGCGGTGTCCACGTCGCGGCGCAGGCTCGGCCAGTCCCCGGTCAGGGCCAGCGCCCCGCTTGTGGCGTGCGCGGCGGCCGAGCCGACCCCGAACCGGGGATCCAGGGGCACGCCCGGTGGCGCGGCCAGCAGCACGGTGCCGTCGCCGGGGGCGTCGGGCACGTACCGGCGTACGTCCGCCGGGCCGGCCTGTGCCGCGTGCAGCGCCGCCGCCAGCTCGGTCGGGCGCAGCGCGGGCAGGTCGGCGGTGAGCCCGGCCACCCAGCCGCCGCCGGCGGCCGACGCGCCGTGCCGGAAGGCGGCGTTCAGGCCGGCGTCCGGGGCGTCCGGCAGCGCGCGGGCGCCCGCCTGGCGGGCCGCCGCGGCCACCCGGGCGTCGTCGGTGACCACCAGCACCCCGGCCACCGCCGGGCAGGCCCGCACCGCGGCGACCGTGTCGGCCGCCAGGGCCAGCGCCAGCGCCTCGTGCGGTACGGCCGGCAGCGCCCCCCGCAGCCGGCTCTTCGCGGCGGCGAGGCGCTTCACCGGCACCACGACGGTCCACCTCGGCTGACTCACACCCGCCATCCTGCCAGCCGGACGGCGGTACCCTCTCTGGCCGGACCCGGGGCGAGCAGGCATGATTTCCGCTGCGGGCGTAACCGGGTGCGGACCGGTGCGGGTCGGGGCGGGACGAGGAGGCGCAGTGACACGGCGGAGGCTGGGGTTCTGGCAATGGTTCGCCGTGGTGCTGGTCAAGCCGGTCATGACGGTCTGGACCCGGCGCACCTGGCGCGGCATGGAGCACCTCCGCCGCGACGGTGGCGTGATCATCGTGCCGAACCACATCTCGCACGCCGACCCCCTGGTCGCGGCGCACTTCGTCTACGACTCCGGCCGCTGGCCGCGCTTCCTCGGCAAGGCCAGCGTGTTCCGGGTCCCGGTGGTCGGCTGGATCCTGCACCGGTGCCGGCAGATCCCGGTCGAGCGGGGCACCGTGGACGCGGTGAAGTCGCTGGACGCCCTGGTCGCCGCGCTCGACGAGGGCGGCGCCGTGGTGATCTACCCGGAGGGCACCACCACCCGCGAACCGGACCTGTGGCCGATGAAGGGCAAGACCGGCGCGGCCCGGCTCGCGCTCGCCACCGGCGCGCCGGTGATCCCGGTCGCCATGTGGGGCCCGGAGCGCATCTTCGACCCGCGCAGGGCCCGGCTCAACCCGCGGCCCCGGATCCCGGTGACCGTGGTCGCCGGCCCGCCGGTCGACCTGAGCCGGTGGACCGAAGCCACCCCGACGAAGGCTGTCCTCGAGGAGATGACCGACACCATCATGCTGCGGCTGCGTGACATGCTCGCGGAGGTTCGGGGCGGCACGCCGCCGCCCCTGTGGGAACGACCGGGCCGCCCCGGTGGCGAGCGCCGGCCGGGAGCGGCGGCGTGAGCGAGTGGAGCGAGCGAACCATCAGGCACGGCAGCGTGGCGCCTCGCGCCGTCGCCGAGCAGAGCGAGGTGGCGGCGTGAGCGGGCACGTCGCGGTGCTGGGGGCCGGCTCGTGGGGGACGGCCTTCGCCAAGATCCTCGCCGACGCCGGCCGGGACGTCACCATCTGGGCGCGCCGCCGGCCGGTCGCCGACACGATCCGCGCCGAGCGGCGCAACCCGGAGTACCTGCCGGACGTGCTCCTGCCGTCCCGGGTCACGGCGACCGGGGACGCCGCCGAGGCGATCACCGGGGCCGAGCTGGTGGTGCTGGCCGTGCCGTCGCAGACGCTGCGCGGCAACCTCGCCGAGTGGAGCGGGCACCTGCACCCGGACGCCACCCTGGTCTCGCTGATGAAGGGCATCGAGCTCGGCACCACCAGGCGGATGAGCGAGGTGATCGTGGAGACCGCCGGGGTGGCGGCGGACCGGGTGGTGGTGGTCTCCGGGCCCAACCTGGCCCCCGAGATCGCCGCCGAGCAGCCGGCCGCCACCGTGGTCGCCTGCACCGACCCGGACCGGGCCACGCTGGTGCAGCGGTCGATCACCACCTCCTACTTCCGCCCGTACACCAACGACGACGTGATCGGCTGCGAGCTGGGCGGCGCGGTGAAGAACGTGATCGCGCTGGCGTACGGCATCGCCGTCGCGATGGGCTTCGGCGACAACACCCGGGCCATGCTGGTCACCCGGGGGCTGGCCGAGACCGCCCGGCTCGGGGTGGCCCTGGGCGCCGACCCGCTCACCTTCGCCGGCCTGGCCGGGATGGGTGACCTGGTCGCCTCCTGTTCCTCGCCGATGGCCCGCAACCGCACGTTCGGAGAGCACCTGGGCCGGGGCGCGACCCTGGAGGAGGCCCGCGTCGCCACCCGGCAGACCGCCGAGGGGGTCAAGAGCGCCCTCGCCATCCGCGACCTGGCCCGGGCGCACGCGGTGGAGATGCCGATCACCGAGCAGGTGGAGCTGGTCTGCCACGAGGGTGTCGACCCGCGCCTCGCCGTCGACGCCCTGATGAGCCGGACGACGAAACCGGAGTGAGCGAGTGACCGCACCGCACGACGGCACCCGATGCGTCCGCGCCGGCCTGCCCGAGCCGGCCCCCGGCCAGCCGTTCCTGCCGGGGCCGGTCTTCGCCGCGCCGTACCACCTGGACCCGTGGGCGGGGCCGGCGGCGGCGCCGAACGGCTACGGCCGGCCGGACAACCCCACCCGCCGGCTGCTGGAGGCGGCCGTCGGGGAGCTGGAGGGGGGCGACTGCCGGGTCTTCGCCAGCGGACAGGCCGCGATCACCGGGCTGCTGCTGACGGTGCTGAGGCCGGGGGACACCGTGGTGCTCCCGTCGGACGGCTACTTCGCCGTCCGGGCCTTCGCCCGGGACACGCTGGAGGGGATCGGGGTGCGGGTGCTTCTCACCCCGACCGCCGGCCCCCACCCGGACTTCGACGGCGTACGCCTGGTGCTGCTGGAGACGCCGGCGAACCCCGGCCTGGACGTCGCCGACGTGTCGGCGCTGGCTGCCCGCGCGCACGCGGCCGGCGCCCTGGTCGCGGTCGACAACACCACCGCCACGCCGCTCGGGCAGCGCCCGCTCGACCTCGGCGCCGACCTCGTGGTGGCCTCCGGCACCAAGGCGCTCACCGGGCACTCGGACCTGCTGCTCGGCTACGTCGCCACCCGCTCGTCCGAACTGCTGGACGCGGTGACCGCCTGGCGGAACGTCACCGGTGCGGTGCCCGGCGCGTTCGACGCCTGGCTCGCGCACCGGTCGCTGGCCACCCTCGACCTGCGGCTGGGCCGGCAGACGGCGAACGCCGAGGCGCTCGCCGGGCTGCTCGTCGGGCGGCCCGACGTGACCGGGCTGCGCTGGCCCGGGCTGCCCGACGACCCGGCCCATCCGGTGGCGTCGGTCCAGATGCGACGGATCCCCGGCGTGCTCTCCTTCGACCTCGGCGACGCCGCGCGGGTGGCGCGGTTCCTCGACGCGGCCCGGCTGGTCGCCGCGGCCACCTCCTTCGGCGGCCTGCACACCACCGCCGACCGGCGGGCCCAGTGGGGCGACGACACCCCGCCCGGCTTCGTCCGGCTCTCCTGCGGCGTGGAGGACGCCGTCGACCTGGTCGCCGACGTGGCCGCCGCGCTCGACGCCAGCCGTTGAGCGCTCGGGCGCGGGCCGTCGAGCACCCGGTGTCGGATGTCGGGCTATCGTGACCGTGGCCCCGAGCGGGGCCGTCCGCGGCCCGCGCCGGGCCCGACCGGAGGAGGTGAGTCCGATCCACCCGACAGGCAGGACCGACGCTCCCCTCCGACGCCACGCCGGTTGACCCGGCGCCCGGGAGCGTCGACGAGCGTTCCCGGAGGTCCACCATGACCGTTTCCTTCCGCCCCGACCGACCCGCCCTCGTGCACCGGCTGCGCGCCGCCGGCTGCGTCTACGCCGAGGACGAGGCGGACCTGCTGATCGCCGCCGCGGACTCGCCGCAGGCGCTCTCCGACCTGGCCGACCGCCGGGTCGCCGGGCTCCCGCTGGAACACCTGCTCGGCTGGGCCGAGTTCTGCGGCGAGCGGATCACCGTCGATCCCGGCGTGTTCGTGCCGCGCGCGCGTACCGCCCTGCTGGTCGACGCCGCCGTCGCGGTGACCGGCCCGGCGGCGGCCGTGGTGGACCTGTGCTGCGGCTCCGGCGCCACCACCGTCGCGCTGGCCCGCCGGCTCGCGCCGCGCTGGCTGGCCGCCGCCGATGTCGACCCCGCCGCCGTGGCCTGCGCCCGGCGCAACCTGGCGCCGCTGGGGGTGCCGGTCTTCCACGGCGACCTGTACGAGCCGCTGCCGGTGCGCTGGCGGGGGAGCCTGGACCTGGTGGTGGCCAACGCCCCGTACGTGCCGACGGCGGCGGTGGCGCTGATGCCGCCGGAGGCCCGGCTGCACGAGGCGCAGGTGGCCCTGGACGGCGGGTCGGACGGGCTGGCGGTGCTGCGCCGGGTCGGCGTGGGCGCGGCGCGCTGGCTGGCCCCGGGCGGGCACCTGGTGGTGGAGACGAGCGAGGCGCAGGCGGACGCGCTCTGCGCGGCGCTGACCGCCGCCGGCCTGCACCCCACGGTGACCCGCGACGACGACCGGGACGCCACCGCCGTCACCGCCCGCCGCCCCGCCTGACCGGGGCTTCGCGTCTCGGCGCGGGCCGCCGCTCGCGACGCGCGACAGGTGGCGGCGCCGCGCGGCAGCCCCGCCGTGACCCGCCCGTCGACGGCCCCACCGGCTCCCAACGGCGGGACCGTCGACGGCGCGGGGGCGCCGGCGTCGCGTGCGGGCAAGCGGCGCCGGCGCCGGGGTGGGGTCAGCGGCGCGGCGGCGCCCCGGCGAAGACGGCCCAGGCGGCGGGCGGGAAGAGCAGCGCCGGGCCGGACGGGTCCTTGGAGTCGCGGACGGCGACGGTCTCCGGGAGCACCGCCATCTCCACGCACGCCCCCTCGTCGCCGCTGCGGCTGCTCTTGCGCCACCGGGCCGCGGCGAGCGTCGCGCTGGTCGTCGGTGTCATGGTCCTACCGTCCCTTCAGGAGTTGGAGGAGCTGGTCTCGGCTGGCCGGCGGGCTGAGCGCGACGGTCCGCAGGTGCTCCATGATCTTGGTGCAGGTACGCAGGTCGCCCGGCCGGTCCAGGACCATCTGCCCGGCCACGGTCTCCACCGAGGCGATGATCGGGTCCTCCGGGTCGGCGAACTCCAGGATGTGCAGCGAGCCCCGGGTGCCCCGGTGGTAGCCGGCGGCGAGGGGGATCACCTGCACCGTGATGTTGGGCAGTTCGCCCATCCGCAGCAGGTGGTGCAGTTGGCTCTCCATCACCGACCGGTCGCCGACCGGCCGCAGCAGCGCGCCCTCGTCGATGATGGCGTCCAGGATCGGCGGCTTGTCGCCGGTGAGCCGCTGCTGTCGGTCTAGCCGGACCTGGACCCGCTGCTCGACCTCGTCGTCGCCGAGGGTGTGCGGGCCGCCCCGCATGACGCCCCGGATGTAGTCGGCGGTCTGCAACAGCCCCGGCACCACGGACGGCTCGAAGTTGGCGATCCCGGTCGCCTCGGCCTCCAGCGCGATGAAGTCGATGGTGCGCCGGTCCAGCAGGTACGAGTACGACACCCACCAGCCGGGTTTGCGCGCGTCCTTGGCCAACTGGACGGCCGCCGCCACCTCGTCCGCGCCGACCCCGTAGAGGGTGAGCAGGGCGCGCACGGTGGCCGGGCTGACCAGCGTCTGCGCGTTCTCGTAGCGGGACAGGGTGCTGCGGGTGCTGCTGATCTCGTCCGCCGCCGCCTCCAGCGTGAGGCCGGCGGCTTCCCGGTGGGTGCGCAACGCGATGCCCAGGCGTCGGGCGCGGGCGGTCTTGGGAGCCATGCATCGATCGTCGCACATCTTTCCGGGAAGGTGTAGATGAGAGAACGTCGATGAGAGTTGCATTCATGGCTGTAGAGATGTCAATCTGTCGTCGCGTCCTCACCGCCGGTTGTCGTGGCGACGGTGGTGGTGAGCGACCGGAGGGGATGGGGCGCGCGGCGATCGGGTTTCTCCCCCGAGCCCGATCGCCGCGTGCCACGCCCCGTGGCCCGCCAGCCGGAAGGGATTCGACGTGAGTACTGGTCAGCAGGCCCGCGCCGACCGCGCCGGCGGCCTCCGATGACACGGTTCCTCGTGGTTCTCACCGACGTCCGCCCCGTCGACGGCGCCGGCCGCGACGAGCGGACCTGCCCCGAGCGGCGCCGCCAGGTGGTCGGCGCGACCAGCCGCGAGGCGGCCGACCGGATCGCCGGCGCGTTCATGGCGCTGGGCATGGTGCGGGCCGGCCGGCAGCGGGTCAAGGTGATCGCCATCGGCCGGCGGCACGCGCGCGGCTGACGCCGCCACGGGCGGCGCGGTCGGGAGTCGGCCCCGCCGGGCGGACGGCCCGCCCGGCCGGCGGCCCGGCCCGGC
This sequence comes from Micromonospora sp. NPDC048040, assembly GCF_055587185.1. Lineage (NCBI taxonomy): Bacteria > Bacillati > Actinomycetota > Actinomycetes > Micromonosporales > Micromonosporaceae > Micromonospora > Micromonospora sp. NPDC048040. The sequence continues at coordinate 124,517 of NZ_JBVJGT010000001.1, forward strand.
GGAGAGGCGCGGCCCGGCGCCCCGCCGGGCCGTCCGGCGTCACAGCATCCGGCGCCGCTTCAGGTACGCCACCAGGTCGTCGTAGACGCCCCCCTCGTTGGCGAACATCGCCACGTTGCGGGCGGTGGCCATCCACGGCTTCGTCGAGGGCCGGACCTCCTTCGCCGCCCGCTCCAGGTCCCGCTGCTCGATCATCCGCACCTCGCCGGTGCGCACGGAGTCGGCCATCGCGTACTCGGCGGCGGTCTCGCAGAGGTGGGCCAGGTCGGCACCGGAGTAGTCCTCGGTGGCCGCCACGATCTTCCGCAGGTCGATCCCGGCGATCGGCCGCTCCCGCAGGTGGTACTCCAGGATGGACGCGCGCGCCTCCGCGTCCGGCGGCAGCACCAGCACCACCCGGTCGAGCCGGCCCGGGCGGCGCAGCGCCGGGTCGACGTCCCACGGGGTGTTGGTGGCGGCCAGCACGAAGACGCCCTCGTTGCTGCCCTCCATCCCGTCCAGCTCGGCCAGCAGTTGGTTGCCCAGCGTCCGCATCGAGCTGGAGCCGACCTGCGAGCGCTTGTGCCCGAGGGCGTCGACCTCGTCGAGGAAGAGCACGCAGGGGGCGTTGCGGCGGGCCGCCTGGAACAGCTCGTGCAGGTTGCGCTCCGAGTTGCCCATCCACATGTCCAGCACGTCCACGATCGACAGCGAGATGAACTTGGCGCCCATCTCCCCGGCGACCGCGCGGGCCAGGAAGGTCTTGCCGCAGCCGGGCGGGCCGTAGAGCATCAGGCCGCCGCGCAGGCTCTTGCCGTACATCTTGCGCAGTTGCGGGTTGCGCAGCGGGCCGAGGAAGGCCAGCTCCAGCCGCTCCTTGACCGCCGCCATGCCGCCCACGTCGGCCAGCCGGATGCCGGAGGTCTCCACGTCGTACACCCGGTCGGAGTCGCCGGTCACCGGCTCCGGCTCGTCGCCGGCGCGGGCGAAGCGCGGCGGCACGACGTCGGCCAGCTCCTGCTCGTAGGCCGCCAGCGGGTCGTGGCCGGCGGTCGCGGCGGGGCCGCCGGGCCCGGCCGGCGCCGGGCGCTGCGCCGGCGGCTGCGGGGCCGCCGGGGCCGGCGCCGGCGGCGGGGGTACGGAGCCGCCCAGCGCCCGCTGCATCAGGGCCTGTGCCTGGTCGTTGCCCGGATCCCGGGCGAGCGCCTGACCGACCTGCGCGATCGCCTCCCCGGCCCGGCCGGCGTCCAACAGCAGCGAGGCCAGGTGGAGTCGCAGCGGCAGGTCGTCGGGGCGGGCGTCCAGGGCCGCCGTCAGGGACTCGATGAGGGGATCAGCGCTCATAGGACGAGCAGCGTAGTGGGCGTCCGGTGCCGTCACCGCCCCGGATCTCCGCGCGAGCGATTACACAACGTATATCCTTTGTTGACCGATTGCCGCGTCCTGTCGCCTGTCCCCCGGGTATCGGCAGCCGAGGCCCGCCACGCACAGTAAGGTCAACCGGGTGAGCGCCACCACCGGCGCAGCAGTCGCGTACGAAGAGGTGACCGGAGTGACCACCCCAGGCAGGACCCGCGTGGCGATCGTCTTCGGCGGCCGCAGCCCGGAACACGGCATCTCCTGCGTCAGCGCCGGCAGCGTGCTCGGCGCCCTCGACCCGGACGAGTTCGAGGTGGTGCCGGTGGGCATCACCCGGGCCGGTCAGTGGGTGCTGACCAGCGGCGACCCGGCCCAGTTGGCGATCAACGCGCGCCGGCTGCCGGAGATCACCGCCGAGTCCGGCGCCGACATCGTGCTGCGCGCCGACCCGACCGGCAACGGGCTGATGGTGCTCGACCCGACCGAGGGTCCCCGGGCGCTCGCCGACGTCGACGTGGTCTTCCCGGTGCTGCACGGCGCGTACGGGGAGGACGGCACCATCCAGGGCATGCTGGAGATGGCCGGCATCCCGTACGTCGGGGCGAACGTGTTCGCCTCCGCCGCCGCGATGGACAAGGAGTTCACCAAGAAGCTCTGCGCCGCCGAGGGCATCCCGGTGGGCCCGTACGCGGTGCTGCGCAACGGGATGACGCTGAGCGAGGCGGACAAGGAGCGGCTCGGCCTGCCCGTGTTCGTCAAGCCCTCCCGGGCCGGTTCGTCGTTCGGCATCACCAAGGTCACCGACTGGGCGGACCTGGACGCCGCCGTCGCCGCCGCCCGTCAGATCGATCCGAAGGTGCTGGTCGAGGGGGCAATCGTCGGCCGCGAGATCGAGTGCGGCGTGCTGGAGGGCGAGGCCGGCGGCGCGCCGGAGGCGTCGGTGCTCGCCGAGGTGCGGGTGGTCGGCGAGTACGACTTCTACGACTTCGAGGCGAAGTACATCGACTCCGAGGAGGCCTGCGAGTACGACATCCCCGCCGGCCTGCCCGAGCGGGTGACCCGGCAGGTCCAGGAGTACGCCGTCCGCGCCTTCACCGCGTTGGACTGCGCCGGCCTGGCCCGGGTCGACTTCTTCGTCACCCCGGAGCTGGACGTCTACCTCAACGAGATCAACACGATGCCGGGCTTCACCTCGACGTCGATGTTCCCCCGGATGTGGGCGGCGTCCGGCCTGGAGTACCCGAAGCTGGTCAACCGCCTCATCCGCACCGCCCTGCACCGGGGCGTCGGCCTGCACTGAGCCCGCGGTCCGCCCGTACGCGGAAAAGAGTGGCCCTCCCGATCGGGAGGGCCACTCTTTCCGGTTCGGTGGTGGGCCGTCAGCCCTGGCAGCCCCGCGGCATGTCGCCGCCGGAGGGCACGGAGGCCACGATCGTCTCCGAGATGGGGGAGACCCACTGCAACGCCTGCCCGTACGACCGCGGGACGCGGACCGTCACGGCGGTCTCCCGGTCCAGCGTGGTGAGCACGGTGGCGTCCGTCTCCTCCTGGGCGTACCAGCAGACCTTGTTGACCGTCCACACGTCGTCCGTCTCGCCGACGGTCGGCTCGGCGCCGCCGCAGGCCAGCGTGAGCGCCGGGTCGCCGTACGCGGCGTTCTGCTCCGGGCCGGCGGTGACCGTACGCTGGGCGAGGTCGTTGACCGTCGGCGGCAACTGGGAGAGCAGCGCCCGGCAGACCGTGGCGGGCCGTTCGGCCAGCGCCGGGGCGGCCATCTCGACCGGAGCGGTGGACTGGGCGCGGGGAGCACTTGCCGTCGGGCTCGGCGCGGCGGCCGGCTCGGCCGGCTCGTCCGGGGAAAGCTGGACGAAGGCGAGCACGCCGACCAGCGCGGTGATCGGCAGCGCGACCAGCGTGGCGATCAGCGCGGCGCTCCGGGTCGTCCGGTCCCGGGCCGGGCGGTCGGGGGCGGCCTCGTCCGCCTGGGCGGAATCGGTCACGGGAGAGTCAGTGATCTTGTCCACTTACAGGCGCACCACCGAACACGTGAGGGTGCGGGTGATGCCGGGCACCATCTGCACCTTGCTGACGATGAGTTTGCCGAGCTCGTCGACGGTGTTCGCCTCGGTGAGCACGACCACGTCGTACGGCCCGGTGACGGCGTCGACCCGCACCACGCCGGCAAGGTCCCCGATGTGACCGGCCACGTCGCGCGCGCGGCCGACCTCGGTCTGGATGAGGATGTACGCCTGTACCACGACTCGACCTCCGTCCGTCGCCGCCTGCGGGGCGGCCCGAGAGGAGAAAGTACCTTACGGACCAGGTCTGATCCCTATCGGTGGTCAAGGAGAAGCGGTGAGCGAGCACGGCGGAGGGCCGGCATGAGTGTCGCGGGGGTCGGCGAGTTCGGCCTGATCGACCGGGTGACCGCCCGGTTGTCGTACGGATCGACCGTTCTGCTCGGTCCCGGGGACGACGCGGCGGTGGTGGCCGCCCCGGACGCCCGGGTCGCGGCCTCGACGGACGTGCTGGTGGAGGGGCGGCACTTCCGGCGGGACTGGTCCGCAGCGCGTGACGTCGGCCACCGGGCGGCGGCGGCCAACCTGGCCGACATCGCCGCGATGGGGGCCGAGCCGACCGCGCTGCTGGTCGCGCTCTGCATGCCGCCGGAGTTGGAGACCGGGTGGGCCGAGGAACTCGCCGACGGGCTCGGCGCCGAGGCGGCGAAGGTCGGCGCGAGCGTGGTGGGCGGGGACATGTCCGCCAGCCCCACGCTGACGGTCGCGGTCACCGCCCTCGGCGACCTCGGCGGCCGGCCGCCGGTGACGCGCTCCGGGGCGCGGCCCGGGGACGTGCTGGCCCTGGCCGGCCGGACCGGGTACGCGGCGGCCGGGCTGACGGTGCTCTCCCGGGGCTTCCGCACCCCGCGGCTGCTGGTGGAGGCGTACCGGCGGCCGGAGGTGCCGTACCGGGCCGGACCGCACGCGGCCCGGCTCGGCGCCACCTCGATGATCGACGTGTCGGACGGGCTGCTCGCCGACCTCGGGCACGTGGCCAAGGCCAGCGGCGTGGCCCTCGACGTGCGCCGGGACGCCTTCGAGGTGCCCCGGCAGATGCGCGACGCCGCCCAGGCCCTGGGCGTCGACCCGTACTCCTGGCTGCTCACCGGGGGCGACGACCACGCGCTGGCCGCGACCTTCCCGCCGGCGGTGGCGCTGCCGCCCGACTGGCGCCCGATCGGGCGGGTGACGGCGGGCTCCGGTGTCACGGTCGACGGCGGCCCGTACGACGGACCCGCCGGCTGGGACCACTTCCGGTAAGGGCCGGCGCTGGTCGTACCCTTTACGCCGTGAGTGAGATCGAGATCCGCGCCGAGCGCTTCGACTCGCCGGTCGCGCAGCGGCTGATCCGCGCCGCGCTGGCCGACCTCGGCGCCCGGTACGGCGGCAGCGGCGACGACACCCCGGTGGACCCGGGCGAGTTCGTGTCGCCGGCCGGCGCCTTCCTCGTCGCCCACCTCGGCGGCGAGCCGGTCGGCTGCGGCGGCTGGCGCAGCCACGGCGACGACGGCGACACGGCCGAGCTGAAGCGGATGTACACCGCCCCGGCGGCCCGGGGCCGGGGCGTGGCCCGGGCGGTCCTGGCCGCCGTCGAGCGCTCGGCCCGCGAGCACGGGCGCAAGCGGATCGTCCTGGAGTGCGGCGACAAGCAGCCCGAGGCCATCGCCATGTACACCGCGGCCGGCTACGAGCGGATCCCGAACTTCGGCTTCTACAAGGACGCCCCGGGCTGCCTCTCGTTCGGCCGCACCCTCTGAGCCACCGGCCCGGGGACTCCCGGCCCGGCCGGGCAACCCGCCGGGCCGGCTACGGCACGATCAGGCGGTGGTGAACCGGATCTGCTCGGCGGCCTTGCCGGCCGCGTCGGTCGCCTCGGCCGGGTCGGCGCCCCAGGCCAGCAGGTGACCGCTGCGCCGCAGCGAGGACGTCACCTCCGTCACGGTGTCGCCGACCGCCACGTCGAGCTGCACCTCCAGCACGCCGGGCACCCGGCGGGCCGCGCGCAGCCCGTCGACGGCGGTGACGGTGCCGGGCTCGGCCAGCAGGAACTCGACCGCCGCCGCGCCGGTCGGCCGCGCCGGCAGGGCCGGCCGCTCCCCGCACAGCGTCCGCAGGTACGCCTCGATGAACCCGCACTCGTACGCGATCGACACCAGCGCGGTGATCATGTCGCCGGGCAGCCGGGCGGCGCACTCGACCAGCGTCGGCACCCCGTCGGCGACGATCCACTCGCTGTGCAGCGTGCCGGTGCGGAAGCCGGCGGCGGCGGCCAGCCGGGTCGCCACCTCGACCAGCTCCCGGCGGGTGGGGTCGGGCAGCGCGGTCGGCACCGTGTGGCCGGTCTCCACCGGGGAGCGACCCGGGAGCACCCGCTTGTCCGTGACGTTGGCGAAGATCACCTCGCCGTCGGCGACGAGCAGCTCGACGCTGTGCTCGCACCCGTCGACGACCTGCTCGACGAGCACGCCCGTGGGCAGCCCCCGGCCGGTCGCCTCCGGCGGGTCCTCGGGCGAGGCGGTGCCCGCCCACGCCCCGGCGACCTCCGCCGGGTCGGCGATGATCTGCACGCCCAGGCTGCCCGAGCGGCGGGTGGGCTTCAGCACGCACCGGCCGCCGTGCCGCCGGGCGAACTCGGTCGCCCCGGCGGCGGAGTCGACCAGCGCGAAGGCCGGGTTGGCCAGGCCGGCCTCGGCGGCGAGCAGCCGCATCCGGTGCTTGTCGGAGAAGACGTCGGCCGCCGCCGGACCGGCGCCGGGCAGGCCGAGCGCCTCGGCGAGCCGGGCGGTGGCCCCGACGGCGTACTCGAGGCCGGGCATGACCAGCCGGGCGGCGGCCAGCCCGGGTTCCCGGGCGACCAGCGCGGCGGCGTCGAAGCCGAGCTGGTACTCGGCGGGCACCACGCGGGAGATGAAGGGCATCTCGCGGGCGAACCGCTCCAGCCCCCGGCGCTCGATGACGTCGGGTTCCTCGACGAGGACGACGCTGCCCGCGGGCAGTTCCTCGCTGAACCAGCGCAGCATCCCGAGGGAGGCACCGACGATGACCATCTCGTCCCGGCCTAGATCAAGCTGCACCAGTCGTTCCTCCGCGCTCCGTTGCTCCCCGCGCCGGCCCGAACCGGACTCGCGGCGCACGCAGACCCTAACCGGGCTCGCGCCGCACCTCGAAGGGCGGTCGCGTACCCGTCAGCCGACCCGCCCGGACCCGACACGAACCGGCCCGGGGCCCGCCGGGACCCGACACGAGGCGGGGCGCCGGGACCCGGCACGAGGCGGGGGCGCCGGGACCCGGCACGAGGCCGGCGATCCCGGACACGACAGAACCGGCGGGCCCACGAGGGCCCGCCGGCAATGACGAGTGTGAAGCTGGGGACTACCGCGTCAGGCGCGGGTGACCTTGCCAGCCTTGATGCACGAGGTGCAGACCTGCATCTTCTTGGTGTTCCCGCCACCGGCCGGGGTACGCACCGACTGGATGTTCGGGTTCCAGCGGCGGTTGGTCCGCCGGTGCGAGTGGGACACGTTGTGGCCGAAGCCCGGTCCCTTGCCACAGACGTCGCACACGCTAGCCACGGGATACTCCTGGGTTTGAAACGTTCATGAGGTCGCCGCCAGGCGCTGCCCGGGCAACCTGGCCAGGTTACCCGATGACCCGCACACCCGACCAACCGGCCCCGGGCGGTGCCCGGAGCGGGGCCGGCTCGGCGCGGCGCGGTCGCCCGGTCGGCGCCGTCCCTTCCGGCAGCACCGTACGAAGGGACGCGACCACGAGGGTAGTCCGGCCGGGGCCACCGGAGCCGGCGGCCCCCGACCAGCGGGCCGGGGTCGCGCCGGCTCGGCGGGGCGCCGACGTGACGGGCGGCCGGGGAGCGCCGGGCCGGACACGCAGGACGGCCGACGACCCCGGCGCGCGTCGGTGCCCGCCAGTAGGCTTCTCGCCGTGCTGGACACCCTCGACGCCGCCGCGGTCCGCCGCTGGTGCGCGGGCGGGCTGGCCGCGCTCAGGCGGCACCAGGGCGAGATCGACGACCTGAACGTCTACCCGGTGCCCGACGGCGACACCGGCACCAACCTGGTGCTCACCCTCACCTCCGCGCAGCAGGCGCTGGCGATGGACCTCGGCACCCTCCCGGAGGACGGGCCCACCCCGCACGGGCACGCGCTGCGGCTGATGGCCCGGGGCGCGCTGCTCGGCGCCCGGGGCAACTCCGGGGTGATCCTGTCGCAGATCCTGCGCGGCTTCGCCGACGCGGTCGCCGCCGTGCCCGCGGTGCGCGGGCGGGAGCTGGCCGCCGCGCTGCGCGACGCGACCACGGCCGCCTACGCCGCGGTCGCCCGCCCCGTCGAGGGCACGCTGCTCACCGTCGTCGCCGCCGCGGCCCGCGCCGCCGAGCGGGCGGACAGCGACGACCTGCGGGCGGTCGCCCGGGCGGCGGCGGGCGAGGCGGCGCGGGCGCTGGCGCGCACCCCGCAGCAGCTCCCCGCGCTGGCCCGGGCCGGCGTGGTCGACGCCGGCGGCCGGGGCCTCTGCCTGCTGCTCGACGCCCTGGTCGAGGTCGTCACGGGGGAGAGCCCGGAGCATCCCGCGCCCGCGCCGCGTGCGGCCCGCCCGCCGGCCACCGCCGTCCGCGAGACCGGTTCCGAGGAGTACGCCTACGAGGTGCAGTTCCTGCTCGACGCCGCGCCCGAGGCGGTGGGCCGGTTGCGGGCCGAGCTGGCCGCCCTGGGCGACTCGCTCGTGGTCGTCGGCGACGGGAGCGCCGGTGCGGGCACCTGGAACGTGCACGTGCACGTCAACGACGTGGGCGCGGCGATCGAGGCGGGCGTGGTCGCCGGCCGGCCGCACCGCATCTCGGTGACCCGCTTCGCCGACCAGGCGGCCCCCGCCCCGCCGATGGCGCGCGACGGCCGCGCGGCGGTGGTGGTGGCCGCCGGCGCGGGCATCGCCGAGCTCGTCGCCGGCGAGGGCGCCACGGTGGTGCCCGGCAACCCGTCCACGGGCGAGCTGCTGGACGCGATCCGCGCGACCGGCGCCGCCCGGGTGGTGGTGCTGCCCAACGACCCCAACACGCAGGCGGTGGCGAGCGCCGCCGCCAAGGAGGCGCACCGGCTGGGCATCAAGGTCAGCGTGGTGCCCACCCGGTCCCCGGTGCAGGCGCTGGCCGCCCTCGCGGTGCGCGACCCGGCCCGCCGCTTCGAGGACGACGTGATCGCGATGGCGGAGGCGGCCGGCGCCTGCCGCTACGCCGAGGTCTGCTACGCCAGCCGCGAGGCGCTGACCGTCGCCGGCCCCTGCCGCCCCGGTGACGTGCTGGCGCTGGTCGAGGGCGAGGTGCACCTGATCGGGGCGGACCTGGCCGACACCTGCGCCGCCGTGGTCGACCGGATGCTGGGCGGCGGCGGCGAGCTGGTCACCCTGCTCTCCGGGGCGGACGCCCCGGCCGGGCTGGCCGAGGCGGTCCGCGAGCACGTCGCCCGGCGCTGGCCGTTCGTCGAGGTGCAGGCGTACCCGGGCGGGCAGCCGTACTATCCGCTCCTGGTGGGGGTCGAATGACGTCCGAGCCGTGCACGGTGGACACGCCGCTGAAGAAGCTGGTCGGGGAGAAGACCGCGAAGGCCCTCGCGAGCCACCTCGACCTGCACACCGCGGGTGACCTGGTCTACCACTTCCCGCGCCGCTACGACGAGCGCGGCGAGCACACCGACATCCGGTCGCTCGACGTCGGCGAGCAGGTCACCGTGCTGGCCCAGGTGCAGCGCACCGCCGTACGCCCGATGCGCCAGCGCCGGGGCAACCTGCTGGAGGTGACGGTCGGCGACGGCTCGGGCGGCACCCTGACCCTCACCTTCTTCGGCAACCAGGCGTGGCGGGAGCGGGAGCTGCGCCCCGGCCGGTGGGGGCTGTTCGCCGGCAAGGTCACCGAGTTCCGGGGCAAGCGGCAGCTCAACGGCCCGGAGTACGTCCTGCTCGGCGAGGGCGGCGACGGCGAGGCGGCGGCCAGCGAGGAGATCGAGGAGTTCGCCGGCGCGCTGATCCCGGTCTACCCGGCCGCTGCGGCGGTGCCCACCTGGGTGATCGCGCGTTGCGTCCGGGTGGTGCTGGACACCTTCACCCCGCCGGAGGACCCGCTGCCCGCCACCCTGCGGGCGAGCCGCAAGCTGGCCGGCATCGACGTCGCGCTGCGCGAGATCCACCGGCCGTCCAGCAAGGAGGCGCTCTACCGGGCCCGCCGGCGGCTCAAGTGGGACGAGGCGTTCGCCGTGCAGCTCACCCTGGTGCAGCGCAAGCACCGGGCCGCCGCGTGGCCGGCCCGGCCCCGCCCGGCGAAGCCCGGCGGCCTGCTCGCCGCGTTCGACGCCCGGCTGCCGTACGAGCTGACCCCCGGCCAGCGGGACGTGGGGGTGGAGATCGCGGCGGACCTGGCCACCGCCCACCCGATGCACCGGCTGCTCCAGGGCGAGGTCGGCTCCGGCAAGACGGTGGTCGCGCTGCGCGCGATGCTCCAGGTGGTCGACGCCGGCGGGCAGGCCGCGCTGCTGGCCCCGACCGAGGTGCTCGCCGCGCAGCACCACCGGGGCATCCTCGACCTGCTCGGGCCGCTCGGCCGGGCCGGCGAGCTGGGCGCGGCCGACGACGCCACCCGGGTCGAGCTGGTCACCGGCTCGCTGGGCGCGGCGGCCCGCCGGCGCGCCCTGGCCGAGGTGGCCAGCGGGGCGGCCGGCATCGTGCTCGGCACCCACGCCCTGCTCTACGAGGGCGTCGACTTCGCCGACCTGGGCCTGGTGGTGGTGGACGAGCAGCACCGGTTCGGCGTCGAGCAGCGCGACGCCCTGCGCGCCAAGGCAGACCAGCCGCCGCACGTGCTGGTGATGACGGCCACCCCGATCCCGCGCACGGTGGCGATGACGGTCTACGGCGACCTGGAGACCTCGACCCTCTCCCAGTTGCCGCAGGGCCGCTCGCCGATCGCCTCGCACGTGGTCCCGGCCGCCGAGAAGCCGGCCTTCCTGGACCGGGCCTGGCGGCGGCTGCGCGAGGAGGTGGCCGCCGGCCACCAGGCGTACGTGGTCTGCCCGCGCATCGGGGAGGGCCCGGCCAGTGAGGAGGAGCCGCCGCCGGTCGACGACAACGGGCGGCGACCGCCGATGGCGGTCACCGAGGTGGCGCCGCTGCTCGCCGAGGGGCCGCTGCACGGCCTGCGGATCGGCGTGCTGCACGGCCGGCTGCCGGCCGACGAGAAGGACGCGGTGATGCGCTCCTTCGCCGCCGGCGACGTCGACGTGCTGGTCGCCACCACCGTGGTCGAGGTGGGCGTCAACGTGCCGAACGCCACCGTGATGATCGTGCTCGACGCCGACCGGTTCGGCGTGTCCCAGCTGCACCAGCTTCGCGGCCGGGTCGGCCGGGGCTCGGCGCCCGGGCTCTGCCTACTGGTCACCGAGGCGCTGGAGGGCGCGTCCGCGCGGGAGCGGCTCGACGCGGTCGCCTCCACGACGGACGGGTTCAAGCTCGCCGAGCTGGATCTGGAGCAGCGGCGCGAGGGCGACGTGCTGGGGGCCACCCAGTCGGGGCGGCGGTCGCACCTGCGGCTGCTGTCGCTGCTGCGCGACGCCGACCTGATCCGGGACGCCCGGGCCGAGGCGATCGCCCTGGTCGAGGAGGATCCGGAGCTGACGCGGCACCCGGCGCTGGCCGCGTCGGTGGCGGCGCTGGTCGACGAGGAACGCGCGGAATACCTGGAGAAGGGCTGACCCTCCTGCCGCGCCGGCGCCGGCAGGCGCAGGTCGCGGCCGTGGCGTGCCCGGCCGGGCGTCGGCCGACGGCGCGTCGCGTAGCGTCGTGCGCATGAGCAGGAGGAGACCGTGACCCGGATCGTGGCCGGGACGCTCGGCGGGCGCCGGATCGCCGCCCCACCCGGGGCGGGCACCCGGCCCACCTCGGACCGGGTCCGCGAGGCGCTGTTCAGCGCGGTGCAGGCCGAGGTGGACCTGGCGGGCGCCCGCTTCGCCGACCTCTACGCGGGGTCCGGCGCGGTCGGCCTGGAGGCGCTGTCCCGGGGGGCCGCGCACGTGCTGCTGGTGGAGTCCGACCCGCGCGCGGCCCGGGTGATCCGGGAGAACGTCGCGGCGCTGCGCGCCGCCCCGGCCGCCCGGCTGGTCACCGGCAAGGTGGCCACGGTGCTGGCGGCCGGCCCGGACGGCGACCCGTACGACGTGGTCTTCGCCGACCCGCCCTACGCGGTGTCGGACGCGGAGGTCACCGCGATGCTCGCCGCGCTGGTCGACGGCGGCTGGCTGGCCCCCGACGCCCTGGTCGTGGTGGAGCGGTCCAGCCGCACCGGGCCGGTCGGGTGGGTGGACGGTGTCACCGGGGAGCGCAGCCGCCGGTACGGCGAGACCACCCTTTGGTACGGTCGCCGATCATGAGACGTGCGGTGTGTCCCGGCTCGTTCGATCCGGTCACCAACGGACACCTCGACATCATCGGCCGGGCGAGTCGCCTGTTCGACGAGGTGATCGTGGGCGTGCTGGTGAACCAGTCGAAGAGCGGCCTGTTCACCGTCGAGGAGCGCATCGACATGCTCCGCGAGGTGACCGCCTCCTACGACAACGTCCGGGTCGAGTCGTTCCGTGGCCTGCTGGTCGACTTCTGCCGGGCGCAGCAGGCGAGCGTGCTGATCAAGGGCCTGCGGGCGGTCAGCGACTTCGACTACGAGCTGCAGATGGCGCAGATGAACATCGGCCTGGCCGGCGTCGAGACGTTGTTCATGCCGACCAACCCGCTCTACTCGTTCCTCTCCTCCAGCCTGGTCAAGGACGTGGCGAAGTGGGGTGGCGACATCTCCGCCCACGTGCCCGACCGGGTCCGGGAGGAGTTGCGGGCCCGCCTCGCGCCGCCGGCCCGCGACTGACCTCCGCCGTGCCACCGGGCGGTCGGGCGCCGGCCCGACCGTCCGCCGGCTCCTGCCCACCGCCCGTCCCGCCGGGGTCGGCGGGACGGCCGGCGCGACGCGCCGGGCCGGGGTGAGAGGCGCGGTGTGGCCGTGGCGCGACATGATGTGTGGAGCGGGAACCCGGCCGTAGCCCGCATCATGTAGGTCGGCCCGACGAACGACAGGAGTGAGCTACCGGTGGACTCGCTCGATCGCATCGACGAACTGATCGCCATGGTGGAGCAGGCGCGTTCCGTCCCGATGTCGCGTAACAACTGCATGGTCGACCGGGGCGAGTTCATCGCGGCCCTCGACGAGCTGCGCGCCGAACTCCCGGTGGAGGTGCGCAAGGCCGTCGCGCTGCTGGAGGAGCGGGACAAGATCATGGAGGCCGGCAAGCGGGAGGCCGACCGGATCATCAGCGAGGGTGAGGCGGAACACGCCCGCCTGGTCTCGGTGAACGAGATCACCGTCTCCGCCGAGCACGAGGGCGCCCGGATCATCGCCGAGGCGCGGGCCGAGGCGCAGCGCCTGCGCGAGGAGGTCGACGACTACGTCGACACCGCGCTGGCCAACTTCGAGCAGTTCCTCACCAGGGCGCTGGCCTCGATAGAGCGCGGCCGGGACAAGATGCACGCGCTGCGGGAGATCGGCACCTTCGCTGGGGACGAGGCGGAACGCCCGCTACCCTTCTGAGCGGCACCTCACCAGCCGACGGACGGGGCGGGCGTCGCCCCCGGTTCGACGGTGCGGCGGTCGCCAGGTAACCTTTTTTGTCGGCCTCTCACCGGCCGGAGTCTGACTATGCCCAAGCACACGCCTTCACCACTCAACCCCAGGTCGCCGCTGGTCCTCGACACGAGGGAGCTGCCGCGCCGACCTGGTGCGTTGCGTACGGTCGAGCGGGTGGTGCCGGCACCGGCGGACCTCGGCGTGGAGTTGATCGGCGTGCCGGAGGGCGCGGACCTCGACCTCGACCTGAGGCTGGAGTCGGTGTCCGAGGGCGTGCTCGTCTCGGGGACCGTCACCGGTCCCGTGCGGGGCGAGTGCGGCCGCTGCCTGCGCGAGATCAACGACTCGGTGGCCGTGCGGATCCAGGAGCTGTACGCGTACGAGAACAGCACCACGGACTCCACGACCGACGAGGACGAGGTGGGCCGGATGCAGGGAGACCTGATCGACCTGGAGCCGGCGCTGCGGGATGCGGTGGTGCTCGCGCTGCCGACCAACCCGCTCTGCCGGGAGGACTGCCCAGGCCTGTGCCCCGACTGCGGGGTGCACTGGGACGATCTGCCGGCCGACCACAGTCACCAGCAGATCGACCCGCGATGGGCGGGCCTGTCGCAACTGACCCGTAAAGAGGAGTAGGAACCGTGGCCGTCCCCAAGCGCAAGATGTCGCGCAGCAACACCCGCGCCCGCCGGGCGAACTGGAAGGCTGCCGTGGTCGCGACCGTGGCCTGCCCGCAGTGCAAGTCCGCCAAGCTGCCGCACGCCGCCTGCTCCGTCTGCGGCACCTACAACGGCCGCCAGGTCCTCGAGGTCTGACCTGGACGCCGAGTGACGCCCCCGACCGCAGGTCGGGCGGCGCGCGCACCCTGGCGAACGCCCGGTGCCCCGGCTCCCACCGACGCCGGCCGGCCTGGTCCGGCCGGCGTCGCGGCGGAGCCGGGCACCGCGCGGATCGCCGTTGACCTCCTCGGCGGGGACGACGCTCCCGACGTCGTGGTTGACGGCGCTCTGCGGGCCGTGCGCGCCGATCCCGACCTGCACCTGCTGCTCGTCGGCCCGGCCGAGGCCGCCGGCGAGGTGGTCCACGCCCTCGACCCGGCGCAGCGCGCGCGGGTCGCCGTCCGGCCGGTCCGCACCGCCGTGAGCATGGCCGACCACCCCGTGGCCGCCCGCTCCGACAGCACCGTCCGCGCCGCCGTGCACGCCGTGCGCGACGGCGCCGCGGACGCCCTCGTCTCCGCCGGCTCGACCGGCGCCACCGTCACCGCCGTCGCCCTCGGTCTCGGCCGTTGGCCGGACGTACGCCGTCCCGCGCTGGTCGCCACCCTGCCGGCCGTCGCCGGCCCGGTGGTCCTGCTCGACGTCGGCGGCTCGCTCGAGCCGCGCCCGGCCACCCTCGCCCGGCACGCCGTCCTCGGCGCGGCCTACGCCGCGGTGGCGCACACCGTCGCGACCCCGCGCGTCGGGCTGCTCTCGGTCGGCGCCGAGGCCGGCAAGGGCGACCGTGCCCGCCGGCTCGCCGATCCCGTCCTCGCCGCCGCGTCGCTGCCCTGCGGTGGTCGCTACGTCGGCCTCGTCGAGGGGTACGACGTCTCCCTCGGCACGCGCGCGGATGTGGTGGTGACCGACGGCTTCACCGGTAACGTGCTGCTCAAGGCGATCGAGGGCGCGTACGCGATGGCCGGCGGACCCCCGCCCGGCGGTGGCGCTCCCCGGGCAGCCGCCCTGCTCGGGGTGGCCGGCACGGTGGTCGTCTGCCACGGCGCGGCCCGTCCCGAGGACATCGCCTCCGGCATCGCCCTGGCGGCCCATCTCTGGCGGCGGCGCGCCGCCGACCAGGTCCGCGCGCTGCTCGACGGCGCCGAGGCGGGCGACCGCGAGGAATGCACCGACCGCACCACCGACACCGAGGTACCCACATCATGAGCAACGACAAGCGGCGGCGGGCGTCCGTCGGTCACCTGGAAGCCGCGTTCGGCGTCAGCCTGGATCCGGAACTGCTGGAGCGCGCGCTGACCCACCGCTCGTACGCGTACGAGAACGGCGGCCTGCCCACCAACGAGCGGCTGGAGTTCCTCGGCGACTCGGTGCTCGGCGTGGTGATCACCACCGCGCTGTTCCACAACCACCCCGACCTGCCCGAGGGGCAGCTGGCCAAGCTCCGGGCCAGCGTGGTCAACATGCGCGCCCTCGCCGACGTGGCGCGCGGCCTGGGCCCGGACGGGCTCGGCGCCTACCTGCTGCTGGGCAAGGGGGAGGAGACCACCGGCGGCCGGGACAAGGCGAGCATCCTCGCCGACACCCTGGAGGCGCTGCTCGGCGCGATCTACCTCCAGTACGGGCTGGACACCGCGGCGATCGTCATCCACCGGCTGTTCGACCCGCTGATGGCCGAGTCGGCCGGGCGGGGCGCCGCCCTGGACTGGAAGACCAGCCTCCAGGAGCTGACCGCGGCGCTGGGGCTCGGTGTGCCCGAGTACCGCATCGAGGGCACCGGGCCGGACCACCTCAAGACCTTCACCGCCTGGGTGGTGGTCGCCGGCAACCGCTACGGCGGGGCCGACGGGCGGAGCAAGAAGGAGGCCGAGCAGCGGGCCGCCGAGGCGGCCTGGCGCACGCTCACGGAGCAGGCCGAGCAGGAGCGGGCCGAGGCGGCCGGCGGGGCGGCGGGCGCCGAGGTCGAGGCGGGCCTGGGCCGTGCCTGAGCTGCCGGAGGTCGAGACGGTCCGGCAGGGGCTGGCCCGGTGGGTCACCGGCCGGCGGATCGCCACCGTCGAGGTGCACCACCCCCGCGCGGTGCGCCGGCACGCGCCCGGCGGCGGGCACTTCGCCGACGTGCTGGCCGGCCGGACGGTGCGCGACGTGCGCCGGCGGGGCAAGTACCTGTGGCTGCCGCTGGACAGCGGGGACGCCGTCGTCGGGCACCTGGGCATGTCGGGCCAGCTGCTGGTGCAGCCGGCCGCCGCGCCCGACGAGACGCACCTGCGCGTCCGGTTCCGCTTCGCCGACGACGGGCCGGAGCTGCGCTTCGTCGACCAGCGCACGTTCGGCGGGCTGTCGGTCTCCGCGGGCGGCGCGGAGCTGCCGGCGGAGATCGCGCACATCGCCCGCGACCCGATGGACCCGGAGTTCTCCGACGCGGCGTTCGCCGCCGCGCTGCGCCGGCGGCGTACGGAGGTCAAGCGCGCCCTGCTGGACCAGACGCTGATCTCCGGGGTGGGCAACATCTACGCCGACGAGGCGCTGTGGCGGGCGAGGCTGCACGGCGCCCGCCCCACCGACGCGCTGACCGGCCCGGCCGCGCTGCGGCTGCTGGGCCATGTCCGGGACGTCCTGGCCGAGGCGATCAAGTCCGGCGGCACCAGCTTCGACGCCCTCTACGTCAACGTCGACGGGGAGAGCGGCTACTTCGACCGGTCGCTGAACGTCTACGGCCGGGAGGGTCTGCCGTGCCACCGCTGCGGCGCGCCCGTGCGTCGGGAGGCGTTCATGAACCGTTCGTCGTACAGTTGCCCGCGCTGTCAGCCCCGCCCCCGGGGGGCCCTTCGGGGATGACCCCGAGGCGTTTTCCGGGTCGCCGTCGGCGCGTCGGCCCCGGCCGGTCGGGGATCGCCCTCCCGACACGCCGGTATCGGCCCGGCTCGCCCGGCCGGACCGCCGTTCAGGCCGCGTACAGGTTCCGGGGAAGGGCCGGGGCCGTTCCCTGATGTCCCGGGCCCGTTCCGTCCATAGCGTCAACCCCGTTGACAGGGGTTGACGTGACAGGGGGACCCGGAATGGGGGCAAGACCGGTGACGGTGCGGCTGGCGCGGTGGAGCGCGGAGCATCCGTGGCGGGCCATCGCGCTGTGGGTCGTGTTCGTGGCGGTGTGCTTCGTCGGCGGGAACGCCGCGGGACTCAAGGAGGCGACCGGCGCCGACCAGGCCGTCGGCGAGTCGGGCCGGGCGGGGCTGATCGTGGACGCCGGCGACTTCGCCGACCCGGCGGTGGAGAACGTCCTGATCACGGCGCGCGGCGGCACCCTGGACCCCGTCGCCGCGAAGGCCGCCGCCGCCGACGCGGCGACCGAACTGCGCTCGGTGACCGGAGTCGCCTCGGTGGGGGAGCCGGTGACGGCACGGGACGGCTCCGCGCTGCTGGTGCCGATCACGATGTCGGGTGACGCGGAGACCGCGTCCGACCGGGTGCAGCCGCTGCGGGACGCCACCGCCCGGGTGCAGGAGGGGCATCCGCAGCTGCGCGTCGAGCAGGTCGGCGGCCCGTCGATCAGCAAGGCGCTGAACGACACGCTCGGCGAGGACTTCAAGCGGGCCGAACTGCTGAGCCTGCCGGTGACCCTGCTCATCCTGATCATCGCGTTCGGGGCGCTGATCGCCGCCGGCGTGCCGGTGCTGCTGGCGCTCTCCTCGGTCGCCGCGGCGATGGGGCTCTCCACCCTCGCCTCGCACCTGGTGCCGGCGACCGACACGACGGCCAGCGTCATCCTGCTGATCGGCATGGCGGTCGGGGTCGACTACTCGCTGTTCTACGTTCGGCGCGAGCGGGAGGAGCGGGCCAAGGGGCGCTCCGGCCTCGACGCGGTGGAGATCGCCGCGGAGACCTCCGGTCACGCCGTCGTGGTCTCGGGCTTCGCCGTGATGATCTCGATGGGCGGGCTGCTGCTCGCCAACGACGCCATCTTCTCCTCCCTCGCGGTGGGCTCGATGCTGGTGGTCGCGGTCGCGGTGATCGGCTCGCTGACCGTGCTGCCGGCCCTGCTGGCCAAGCTCGGCCGCTGGGTCGACCGGCCCCGGGTGCCGCTGCTGTGGCGGCTCACCGCCCCGCGTACCGGGCGGCACGGCGAGGCGAAGCCGCGGTTCTGGCCGGCCGTGCTGAGGCCCGCGCTGCGGGCGCCGGTGGCCACCCTGGTGATCTCGGTCGGGCTGCTGCTCGCCCTGGCCACGCCCGCGCTGGGCATGAAGATGAAGTTCCCCGGCATGGAGGACCTGCCGCGCAGCACGCCGGCCATGCAGGCGTACGACCGGCTCACCGCGGCGTTCCCGAGCAACGGCACCAGCCACACGGTCGCGGTGCGGGCCCCGGCGGCCGAGGCGGACCGGGTCGCGGCGGCGCTGACCGCGCTGGCCGGCGCGGCGTCGGCCGACCCGCTCTTCGCGCCGACCGAGGCGGACGGCCCGAAGATCAAGGTGTCGGCGGACCGGCGGGTGTCGGTGCTGGAGGTCGCCACCCCGCACGCCAGCCGCACCGCCGAGGCGGCCCGCTCCCTGGAGCGGCTGCGCGTCGACCTCGTCCCGGCCGCGCTCGGCGGGGTGCCCGGCGTGGAGTACGCGGTCGGCGGGGACATCGCCGACAGCGAGGACTACTCGCAGCACATCCGGGACAAGCTGCCGGTCGTCATCGGCTTCGTGCTGGTGCTGACCTTCGTGGTGATGGTGCTGACGTTCCGCTCGGTGGTGATCGCGCTCAGCTCGATCCTGCTCAACCTGCTCTCCGCCGGCGCCGCGTACGGGCTGCTGGTGCTGGTCTTCCAGGGCGACTGGGCCGAGGGCCTGCTCGGCTTCACCTCGATGGGCGCGATCGTCACCTGGCTGCCGCTGTTCCTCTTCGTGGTGCTGTTCGGGCTCTCGATGGACTACCACGTCTTCGTGGTCAGCCGGATCCGCGAGGGCGTCCGGGCCGGCATGTCGAACCGGGACGCGGTGGCGTACGGCATCACCTCGTCGGCCGGCGTGGTGACCAGCGCGGCGATCGTGATGGTCGGGGTCTTCTCGATCTTCGCCACGCTGAGCACGATCGACATGAAGCAGCTCGGCATCGGCCTGGCGGCGGCGATCCTGCTGGACGCCACGATCATCCGCGCGGTGGTGCTGCCGGCGCTGATGACCATGCTCGGCGACGCGAACTGGTGGGCCCCGAAGTTCCTGCGGGGGCGCCCCGCGAAGGCCCCCACGGACCCGCCGGCCCCGACCCCGGAGCTGGTCGGCGCCCGCTGACCCACGCCACACCAGGGGCCGGACCGCACCCGCGGTCCGGCCCCTGCCGTCCGTCCGTCGGTACGCGGTGGGTCCTGCCGTCGGGCCGGCTTCCGTGCGGGGCGGCCTGCCCGGCACGTGGTGTGTGCGGGGCGGCCGGCATGGCCCGGGTGCGTGACGGTCGGCGTCAGAACACCGGGCAGGAGGCCCGCCAGGCGCCCAACTCCCGGTCCTTGCGGATCGAGGAGAAGCCGTAGCCCACCGTGGTGACGCAGAAGTCCGTGGGAGAGCCGGTGTACTCGGCGTGGAACACCGGCTTGCCCGCCTCGACGAACGGCAGCAGCTTGGCGCACAGGCCCAGCCGCACGCATTCCTCGTTGACGGCGAAGTCGAAGTCCGGCGCCAGGGCGGCCACCTGGGGCACGTCGTTGACCAGGCCGGGGGAGAGGTCCAGGGACCGGGCCAGCTCGGCCAGCCGGCGGTTGAACAGCAACTGGTCGTCGAAGCCGAGCGGGAAGCCGGCGCGGTGGGCGTACCCGTCGGCGTCGGCGAGCGCGACCGCGCCGAAGCCCTTGCCCCGGCAGAGCCGGAGCCGGTCCGCCAGCACCGGCCGCAGCGCGTCCCACTGCCGTACGTCGAGCCAGCGGCTCTGCGGGCGACGGGCCGCGGCGCCCCACACGGCGGCCGGGAAGCGGCTCGCGTCCGGATCCGTGGGCAGGACCGACCCGACGTGCACCTGGCAGACCAGCCGGCGGTCGCGGGACCGCAGTTCGGCGGTCTGCGCGGCGGTGGTGGCGACCGGGTCGAGCAGGAAGACGTCGGCGTCGACGGTCGGGTCGAGCACGCCGCTGAGCTGCCACTGCCACCGCCACCGGCCGGCCGACTCCGCCGGCCAGGCGGTCGGGGCGCCGGGCGGGGTGAGCGGGACCCGGCAACCGCCGACCGTGGCCAGCAGCGCGAGGACGACGCAGGCGGACAGGACCTGGCGTGGGCTCCGCCCGACGGCGCGCGTACGCGGCCGGATCCGCATCGGCAAGCTCCCGGGTACCGGGGCGGCGGGAGTGCCGCCCGGAGCGGGTACGCCGGTGCGGCGTACCTCACCCGGTCAAACGAGCGCGGACCCGGCCACGACTCGCGTTCAGCGCGGCGCGGCGAAGACCTGCGTCCAGTACGGCCCGTTGCTGCTCGCCACGCCGACGCCGATCTCGGTGAAGGCGCAGTTCAGGATGTTGGCCCGGTGACCGGAGCTGTTCATCCAGGCGTCCATCACCGCGGCCGGCGTCTTCTGGTTCCAGGCGACGTTCTCGCCGTACGTGCGCCAGGCGTAGCCGACCCGGTCCAGCCGGTCGCCGGCGTCGCTGCCGTCGCTGCCGGTGTGCGACATGTCCCGGTGGTCCGCCTGGTCCTGGCTGTGCCGCTGGGCGGCGGTCATCAGCTTGTCGTCGATGCTCAGCGCCCCGCAGCCGGCCTTGGCGCGCTCGGCGTTGACCAGGTTCACGACCTCGCGGGCCTGGGCGCTGACCCCGCTGCTCACGGGGGCCTTCGTGCCGCCGCCGGACGGCGCGCTGCTCCGCTCGGTGCGCCGCGAGGGCGCGGTGGAACGCGAGGGCGCCGGCGTGGGCCTGGTGGCCTTCGTGGGCGACGGGGCGGGCCTGGCGGTGGCCGGCGCGGTGCTCGGGGTGGGGGCGGTCAGCGCGTCACCAGGCGTGACCGGCAGCGCCGGGGCGGCGGCGATCGTGTCGTCGGCGGCGGTCGGGTCGGTCTCCGGGCCGTCGCCGCCCAACGCGACCGCGCCGACGCCGAGGCTCACCACCAGCGTGGCGGCTGCGGCGGCGCCACCGATCAGCACGGGGCGGGGGAAGCGGCGGTGGCGGCGGTGCCGGCCCTCGGCGGGTGTCGTCCCGGCGTCGGTGTCCTGGTGCGTCCCGAGGTCGATCGGGGCGGTCGGGGCGTCGACCGGCCAGCCGCCGGCCGCCCGCTCGTCGGCCGGGGGCGCGTCCGACCCGTACGGCCCGCCGTCCCGCAGGTCGGCGTCGGCGTGCCAGCGGACGCCCGGCTCGGCCAGCCAGGTGGCGGCCGGCGCGGCGGGCCCGGCCGGCCAGGCCCCGGTGGGCTCGGCCGACCAGCGCTCGGTGGGCTCGGCGGCGTCGGCGGGTCCAGCCTGCCAGTGCGCGGCGGGCTCGGCCTGCTGGTGTGCGGCCGGCTCGGCGGGCTCGGCCTGCCAGCGGGCGGTCGGCTGGTCGCGGCGCCACTCGTCGGCGGGTCGGTCCGGGGCGTCCCCGAACAGGTAGGCCGACCTCGGCTCCGGACGGTCGGTCAGCCAGCCCGGCTCCTCGCTGCGCGGCTGCTCGGGGTGCCGGGTGGCGCCGTCCGGGTCGTTCGGGTCGGTCCAGCGGTACACGCCTCTGCCTCCAAGGGGTCGGGTGCGGGCGAAGTGACGCTACGTGGGGGGCCTGAGCAGCGGCAACGTGGCTAAGGAAGAGTTAAGGGGAAGTCGGACGGCCGGGTAGGGACTTCCCGGGATCCGGGGCGTAGAGTCAAGGTGTCCGGACAGAGAGTGTCCGCGCCTTGTGGCAGCCCCCCGACAAGTGGACAGGTCGACGTGGAAATGATCTACGGCCTGCGAGAACTTGACGAAGGAGGGGGTATCGGCTCAATATATAGGTGTCGCCAGTCGCGCCCGGTCATGCCCAGAATCGCCTGGAATGACAGCCGCGTGCACATTGGGCGCGCGTTGGCCGGCCTTTCCGGCAGCGCATATCAAGGAGTCATCATGGCGAAGGCCCTGTACGGCCACGTAGGTGCGGCGCCCGATCGGCGCCTGCTCGACGAGGTCACCCGACTGCGTGCCACGGTTCGGGCACTGGAGTTCGAGATCACGCGGTTGCGTGCCGAGAACGATCGGCTCGCGGCGGCTGCGGCGGAGGCGGACGATCTGCTCCGTCTGGCCGAGCCCGCGCTGACCTGAGCTCCGGCATCGAAAAACTGAATCGCACCACGCAAAAAAGCGCGCCGACACTTCTGTGCCGGCGCGCAGTTCTGTCCACGCCCCTTTTCGTCGGCACCAATTCGCGATCTTGTGCGGATCTGTCGGGGACCGGCGGAAATGGTCCTGCCGACGCCGCCCGGCGTACCCCGGTGGGCCGCCGCGCGGTGCGGCCGGGCGCTCCGGCAGGCGGGTCGCGTGCCGGGCGGCCGTCGGTCCCGGGTTAGTCTGCGGGTTCACCCAGGTCCGCGCAGCCGGCGACGGTACGGCGGCCACCGGACGAGGATCGAGAAGGTGTATCTCAAGAGCCTGACGGTGAAGGGCTTCAAGTCCTTCGCCTCCGCGACGACGCTGAAGCTGGAGCCCGGGATCACCTGCGTGGTCGGCCCGAACGGCTCCGGCAAGTCCAACGTCGTCGACGCCATCGCCTGGGTGCTCGGCGAGCAGGGCGCCAAGGCGCTGCGCGGCGGCAAGATGGAGGACGTCATCTTCGCCGGCACCGCCGGCCGGGCCCCGCTGGGCCGGGCCGAGGTGACCCTGACGATCGACAACACCGACGGCGCGCTGCCGATCGAGTACACCGAGGTGTCGATCACCCGCCGGATGTTCCGCTCCGGCGAGAGCGAGTACGAGATCAACGGCGACTCCTGCCGGCTGCTCGACATCCAGGAGCTGCTGTCGGATTCCGGCATCGGCCGGGAGATGCACATCATCGTCGGGCAGGGCCGGCTCGACGGCATGCTGCACGCCAAGCCGGAGGACCGGCGGGCGTTCATCGAGGAGGCGGCCGGCGTCCTCAAGCACCGCAAGCGCAAGGAGAAGGCGCTGCGGAAGCTCGACGCGATGCAGACCAACCTCAACCGGCTCACCGACCTGACCGCCGAGCTGCGCCGCCAGCTCAAGCCGCTGGGCCGGCAGGCCGAGGTGGCCCGGCGCGCCGCCGCGATCCAGGCCAACCTGCGCGACGCCCGGCTGCGGCTGCTCGCCGACGACCTGGCCACCCTGCGCACCACCCTGAACCGGGAGATCGCCGACGAGACGGCGGTGCGCGAGCGGCGTGAGCAGGTCGAGGCCGAGCACACCGAGGTGCAGTCCCGCCTCGCCGAGCTGGAGGCGGCCCTCGCCGAGGACGCGCCGCTGCTGGCCGCCGCGCAGGACACCTGGTACAAGCTCTCCGCCCTCTCCGAGCGGTTCCGCTCCATCGAGCAGCTCGCCCGGGAGCGGCTGCGGCACCTCAGCGCCACCCCGGACGACGAGCGCCCCGGCCGCGACCCGGACCAGTTGGAGGCCGAGGCCGAGCGGGTCCGCGAGCAGGAGGAGGAGCTGCGCGCCGCGCTCACCGACGACCAGATCCGGCTCGCCGAGGCGGTGGAGCACCGCCAGGAGCTGGAACGGCAGCTCGCCGCGGCCGAACGCGAGCTGGTCGCCGCCGCGAAGGCGATCGCCGACCGGCGGGAGGGGCTGGCCCGGCTGACCGGCCAGGTCAACTCCGCCCGGGCCCGGACCACCAGCGCGGGCGAGGAGATCGAACGGCTCGCCGCCGCGCACGCCGACGCGCTCGCCCGCGCAGAGCAGGCGCAGGCCGAGCTCGACGCGGTGGCCGAGCAGTCCACCGAGGCCGACCGGGACAACGCCGACCTCGACGCCCGGCACGCCGAGGCCGCCGCCGCCCTGGAGCGGGCGCAGGCCACCGTGCGGTCGCTGACCGACGCCGAGCGGTCGGCGGAGAAGGACGCCGCCACCTGGAAGGCCCGGGAGGAGGCGCTCGCCCTGGGCCTGCGCCGCAAGGACGGGGCAGGGGCGCTGCTGGCCCGCGCCGACGAGGTCCCGGGCCTGCTGGGCAGCCTGGCCGGGCTGCTCACCGTCGCCCCCGGGCAGGAGGCCGCGCTCGCCGCCGCGCTCGGCGGGCTCGCCGACGCGGTCGCGGTCAGCGGCGTCGACGAGGCCGTCGAGGCGATGCGGCTGCTGAAGATCTCCGACGCCGGCCGGGCCGGCCTGCTGGTCGGCAGCCCCGCCGGCCCGGGCATGGACGCCCACCCCGACGCGCTGCGGCCGAAGCTGCCCGACGGCGCCCGCTGGGCGCCCGACCTGGTGGAGTGCTCCCCGCAGCTTCGACCGGCGGTGCACCGGGCGCTGCGCGACGTGGTGCTGGTCGACGACCTCGCCGCCGCGGCCGAGGTGGTCGCCGGCAATCCCGAGTTGCGCGCGGTCACCCCGGACGGCGACGTGGTGGGCGCGTACGCGGCGGCCGGCGGGTCGGCCAAGGCGCCCAGCTTCATCGAGGTGCAGGCGGCGGTCGAGGAGGCCCGGTCGAACCGGCTCGCGGCCGAGCGGACCGGCGCGGAGCTGCGCGAACAGCTCGTCGACGCCCGCGCCGAGGTGGCCGCCGCGAAGGAGACCGTGCAGCACGCCGCCGCCGCCAAGCGGGAGGCGGAGAGCCACCGCAACGCCGCCGCCCGGCGGCTGGCCGAGCTGGGCGCGGCCGCCCGCTCCGCGAAGGCCGAGACCGACCGGCTCGGCGAGTCCCGGGCCCGTGCCGAAGCGGCCCGGGAACGGGACCTGCTCACCCTGGCCGAGCTGGAGGAACGGCTGCGGCTGGCCGAGGAGACCCCGGTCGACGCGGAACCCTCCACCGAGGAACGCGACCAGCTCGCCGCGATGGTGCCGCAGGCGCGACAGAACGAGATGGAGGTCCGGCTGGCGGTGCGTACGGCCGAGGAGCGGGTCTCCTCGATCGCCGGTCGCGCCGACTCGCTGCGCCGGCAGGCCACCGCCGAGCGGGCCGCGCGGGAACGCGCGGCGGCCCGGCGGGCGGCGCGGACCCGCGGCGCGGGGATCGCCCGGGCCGTGGCGGGCGGTGCCCGCGAGGCCCTCACCCGGCTGACCACCTCCATCGCCGCGGCGGAGGAGCACCGCGACGCCGTGGCGCGCGAGCGCGCCTCCCGCGAGGCCGAGCTGCAGGAGGTACGCGGCGCGGCCAAGCGGCTCGGCGCGGAGCTGGAGCGGCTGACCAGCCAGGTGCACCGGGACGAGGTGGCCCGCGCCGAGCAGCGGCTGCGCATCGAGCAGCTGGAGGCGAAGGCCGCGGAGGACTTCGGGCTGGACGTGGAGACCCTGGTCGCCGAGTACGGCCCGCACCAGCCCGTCCCGCCCACCCAGGCCGACGTGGCGGCGGCCGAGCGGGACGGCCTGCCGGTGCCCGAGCCGGTGCGCTACGAGCGGCCGGTGCAGGAGAAGCGGGCCGCCAAGGCGGAACGGGAACTGACCCTGCTCGGCAAGGTCAACCCGCTCGCGCTGGAGGAGTTCGCCGCGCTGGAGGAGCGCTACAAGTTCCTCTCGGAGCAGCTGGAGGACCTCAAGGCCACCCGCCGCGACCTGCTCACCGTGGTCAAGGACGTCGACGACCGGATCCTGGAGGTCTTCGCCAGCGCGTTCGAGGACACGGCCCGCGAGTTCCAGCAGGTCTTCACCGTGCTCTTCCCCGGCGGCGAGGGCCGGCTCGTGCTCACCGACCCGGAGGACCTGCTCACCACCGGCGTCGAGGTGGAGGCCCGCCCGCCGGGTAAGAAGATCAAGCGGCTGTCGCTGCTCTCCGGCGGCGAGCGGTCGCTGACCGCGGTGGCGATGCTGGTGGCGATCTTCCGCGCCCGGCCCAGCCCGTTCTACATCATGGACGAGGTGGAGGCGGCGCTCGACGACGTCAACCTGGGCCGGCTGATCACGCTGCTGGCCCAGTTGCGGGAGAAGAGCCAGCTCATCGTCATCACGCACCAGAAGCGGACGATGGAGGTCGCCGACGCCCTGTACGGCGTGACCATGCGCAACGGGGTGACCCAGGTGATCAGCCAACGGCTCAACCGGGCCGACGGGGACGACGAGCGGCGTGGCCGCGGCGAGGAGAACGAGTAGTGGGTCGGGAACGCGCCACGGCGCTCCTGGTGGACTTCGACGGCGTCCTGCGACGCTGGGACCCGGCGGTGGCCGCCGGCGTGGAGCGGGAGTACGGCCTCTCCGAGGGCGTACTCACCGAAATCGCCATGCAGTGGGGGCGGCTCCAGCCGGTGCTGACCGGCCAGGTCAGCCACGCCGACTGGATGACCAGCGTGGCCGACGCGCTGGCCGGGCCGGCCGGCGGGCCGGAGCGCGCCCGGGCCGCGGTCGAGCAGTGGCAGCGCTACCGGGGCGAGGTGGACACCGAGGTGCTCGACTTCGTCCGCGGGGTACGCGCCGGCGGCCTCCCGGTCGGCCTCGCCACCAACGCCACCGACCTGCTCGACGACGACCTGGCCGCGCTCGGCCTGGTCGGCGAGTTCGACGCGGTGGTCAACTCGTACCGGCTCGGGGTGAACAAGCCGGCCAAGGAGTACTTCCAGGCCGCCTGCCGGGCGGTGGCCACCCCGCCGGACCGGGTGCTCTTCGTCGACGACGAGGACTGGTCGGTGCGCGGTGCCCGGGCCGCCGGGCTGTCGGCGCTCCGCTGGAGCGGCCGCCCCGAGGACCTGCGCTACCTGCGGGCGGCGCTGGCGTACTGAGGCGCTGCCCGGGCTCGTCCGCTCGGCGGTCGTGCGGGGGGCTGCCGGGCCGGCGGCGCGGGGCTCCCCGGGTGCCGGTGGGCGGCGCTGTGGCGCGGCGCCGCCCCGGGCGGTCAGTCGCCGGTGACGCCGTCGATGCGTTCGCGGATCAGGTCGGCGTGGCCGTTGTGCCGGGCGTACTCCTCGATCATGTGCACGTAGACCCAGCGCAGGTTGAACGTCCGGCGCTTCGGGCCGACCTCCGTGAAGGTGTCGTCGAGCGAGCGGCCCGCCGCGGCGGCCCGGGCCAGCTCCACCTCCCGGTGGAACGTGGCGAGGTCGGCCTCGGCGTCGGCGGCGCTGACGTCGTGGTCGGCGTCCGGGTTGTCGGGGGTGAAGTAGGGGTAGTCGACGCGCTCGCCGGCGAGGTTCTCCCGGAACCACCAGGCCTCCACCTCGGCCAGGTGCCGGACCAGCCCGAGCAGGGTCAGCCCGGAGGGCTCGACGCTCGGCGTCCGCAACTGCTCGGCGGTCAGCCCGGCGCACTTGAGCAGCAGCGTCTGCCGGTGGTAGTCCAGCCAGCCTTCCAGGATGGTGCGCTCGTCGCCGACGTACGGCTCGGGGGTCCGGGTGATCTCCGGTGCTCTCCAGGTCATGCCGGCCATCCTCGCCGGCCCGCCCGACGATCCGCGACCGCATATCCGCCACGACCCGTCCCGGCGTCAGGACTTGTCCGGGCTCCGCGGCTCGCCGCCGCGCCGCGACGGGTCAGGGCACCACGACGACCGGCCAGCGGCCGGCCCGGACGAGGCGGGTGGCGACCGAGCCGACCAGCCGGTGCCCTGCCTGCTCGGAGGAGCCGACGACCACCAGGTCGGCCCGGAACTCGTCGGCCGCCGCGCGCAGTTCGGCGTACGCGTCCCCGCGCCGGCGCAGGAAGGTGACCGGCAGGCCGAGTTCCTCGGCGCCGCGCCGGCACTCCCGGCGCAGCTCCGCCGTCAGTTCGTCGTGGCAGCGCTGCACCTCCCCGGCGTCCAGGCCCGGCACGAGGGTGGTCAGCCCGGGTGCGGGGCTGACGTGGACCACCACCAGGGCGGAGCCCTGCCGGCGGGCCAGCCCGGCCGCGTACCAGCCGGCGCGCTCCGAGGTGCGGGTGCCGTCCACGCCGACCAGCACGACCCTCGGCCCGTCCGTGCCGCGCTCGTAGGGCCCCGGCCGGGTGCGCGGGCCGTACTCCTCCCGTTCCGGCGCGTCCGTGCTCATGCCAGCTCCGTCCTCTCCGGTTGCCCTAGGCAACAACCGGGCCGGGCGCGGCCCTATTCCGGCGGCCTAGAAGTACTCCTCGTTGAAGCGGCGCAGCAGCCGGGCGAAGTCCCCGACGTCCGCCGCCGACCAGGTGCCCAGGGTCTGCCGGAAGCGTTCGAGCCGGCCGCCCTGCGCGGCGTCGAACCGGCGCTGCCCCTCCTCGGTCAGGCTGAGCCGCGCCGCGCGCCGGTCGGTCGGGTCCGGGTCGCGCCGGACCAGGCCCAGGCCCTCCAGACCGTGGATCTGCCGGCTCAGTGTCCCCTTGCCGACGCCGAGCCGGGCGGCCAGGTCGGTGAGCCGGACCGAGCCGCACCGGCGCAGCCACAGCAGCAGCCCGTACGCGTCGGGCTCCAGGCCGGGGTGCACCTCCCGGGCGAGTTCCGAGGAGACGGCCCGCCCCCGGCGCAGCAGGGCGGTCAGCTCGTGCTCCACCGCCCGCATCGTCTCCGGCAGGTGATCGTCCACGTGGTCAGGGTACGGCGGACGGTGTCAGGCGCCTGGCGCCAGCCGCTGCCGCATCACTTCGCGCAGGTGGCCGTCGCTGGTGGTGCCCTCGATGGTCACCTCGGCCGCCCGCCCGGTGTGCACCAGCGTGGCGACCGCGTTGCCGAAGTAGGGGCCGGCCAGCCGCTTCCAGCGGAACGGCGGGCGGCGTACCCCGGCGGAGCGGGCGAGCGCCCGGGCGGCTCCGGCCGGCCCGGACGACCAGCCCAGCCGCATCAGCGGGCGCATCCCGGCGGGCACCTGGTTGTGGATGGGCGAGCAGGTGAGCTGGTGCACCGGGGTGACCACGCTCCGGTCGTCGAACCGGGCCCGCGCCACGTACGAGTGGTGCACGTCACCGGAGAGCACGCTGATCGACGCCGGCGGCGCGTACGCCGGCCCGGCCCCGACCCGGTCGCCGGGCTTGCCGGGGGTGCCGCTGCCGATCCGGGCGAACAGCGCGCCGAGCGCGTCGAACGAGCGGCGGAACGCGGCCCAGTGCTCCAGGTCCAGCCCCCGGCGCAGCTTCTCCGACAGGCGCCCGACCCCGCGCCGCCGCGAGTCGGCGAGCTTCTCGTTCCACGCCTCCACGTGGTGGATGCCCGGCGGCAGCAGCCAGGGCAGCGAGGCGCCCACCACGAGGTGGTCGTAGACGCCGTGGGCCCGGTCGAGGAACCACGACCACTCGCCCGGGGGCAGCATCGCCCGCTGGCCGGGCTCCAGCACCCGGCTGCACCGGTTGTCCAGCATCACCAGCCGGGTCCGGCCCAGGTCCAGCGCGTAGCTCCACTGGTACTGCACGGCCCGCCACCGCTCGGTGTCGTGGGCGAGGTCGGCCTCGGCGTCGACCCGCTGGCCGAACTCGCGCAGCACGCCGGTGGCGTCCTCCGCCGCGCTGACCTTCGCGAAGACCGGGTCGGCGGCGATCTCGTCGGGGGAGAGGTTGCCCAGGTGCTGGTAGACCCAGTAGGAGGCGAGGCCGCTGGCGATCCGCTCCGCCCACCAGGGCTGGTCGCGCATGTCCGCCCGCCAGGCGGCCGAGGTGTTCCAGTCGTCGATGATCTCGTGGTCGTCGAAGATCATCACGCTCGGCACGGTGGAGAGCAGCCAGCGGATCTCCGGGTCGCGCCAGGACTCCAGGTAGAGCTTGGTGTACTCGTCGAAGCTGACCACCTGGTCGCTGGGCGCGCCCCTGGGCCGCCGGCGGCGCCGCTTCAGCAGCCGCCGCACCGTGGGGGAGGTCACGTCCGCGTAGACCTGGTCACCGAGGAGCACCAGCAGGTCGGGCAGGCCGGCCGGGTCGGGGTCGGCCGCCAGCCGCCGGGCGTACGCGTCGAGCGCGTCCGGGGGCAGCCGGCGGGTGGTGGCGTGCTGGGTGGTCTCCCGGCACGATCCGAAGATCAACCGGACCGGCTGGTCGAGGTCGTCGGCCGCCCGGGTGCGGATGACGCTGGGCGGGAACCCGCTGCTCGGCACCGGCCACGCGACCTCGTCGTCGATCAGCACCTCGTAGCTGGTGGCGCTGTCGGGCGTGAGCCCCTCCACCACGACGAGCGCGTAGTGGTGGTCGTACGCGGAGAAGGTGGGCGCGGTGCCGCGGGCGCCGTCGGCCGTGCGGACGGTGACCACGGCGGGCGCGCTGGTCTCGACCCAGACGGTGGCCCGCGTGCCGACCACCCGCCGCAGCAACGGGCCGATGAGCAGGTGTGCCGCGGGCATGGTCGACCTCCAGGTAAGCGGACTTCACTTCTACTACCCGGCCGGCGGTCGCACCACTGCTGGCTGTGACCGAGCCTACCGCCGGCTCCCGGACGGGCCCGCCGGGAGCGGTGGCTGGGACAGCTTCGCCGGCATCTGACAGGATTCCGGCATGACCGAATACCTCCTCATCGCACTCGCCCTGCTCGGCGTGCTGATCCTTGGCGGCATCGGGCTGGTCGTGCCGCGGCTGCGCCGGCGCCCGGAGCCGCCGCTGCCCGAGACGGAGGTCGAGACCCGGGCCGAGGAGGGTCTCGCCGGCCCGCCGGTGGCGGCCCCGGAGGCCGAAATCTCCACCGGGATCTTGGTGGAGCCGCCGGTCGTGGAGGCCCCGGCCCCGGTGCTGGAGGTGCCCGAGCCGACCGCCGGGCGGCTGGTCCGGCTGCGCTCCCGGCTGTCCCGCTCGCAGAACGTCTTCGGCAAGAGCCTGCTCGGCCTGCTCAGCCGCGACCACCTGGACGAGGACACCTGGGAGGAGATCGAGGACAGCCTGATCACCGCCGACGTCGGCATCGACGCCACCCGGGAGATCGTCGACCGGTTGCGCGAGCGCACCCGGGTGCTCGGCACCCGGTCCGGCACCGAGCTGCGGGCCCTGCTCGCCGCCGAGCTGGTCAACGCCCTCGACCCGACGCTGGACCGCTCGCTGCACACCGCGCCCAAGGACGGCGTGCCGGCGGTGCTGATGGTGGTCGGCGTCAACGGCGCCGGCAAGACCACGACCTGCGGCAAGATCGCCCGGGTGCTGGTCGCCGACGGCCGGAGCGTGATCCTCGGCGCGGCCGACACCTTCCGGGCCGCCGCCGCCGACCAGCTGGAGACCTGGGCCGGCCGCGTCGGGGCCGAGACCGTGCGTGGTCCGGAGAGGGCCGACCCGGCCAGCGTCGCCTTCGACGCGGTCAAGCGCGGCATCGACACCGGCGTGGACACGGTGCTGATCGACACGGCCGGCCGGCTGCAGAACAAGGTCGGCCTGATGGACGAGCTGGGCAAGGTCAAGCGGGTGGTGGAGAAGCACGGCCCGATCGACGAGACGATCCTGATCCTGGACGCCACCACCGGGCAGAACGGGCTGGAGCAGGCCCGGGTCTTCACCGAGGTGGTCAACGTGACCGGCGTGGTGCTCACCAAGCTCGACGGCACCGCCAAGGGCGGCATCGTGATCGCCGTGCAGCGCAAGCTGGGCATCCCGGTGAAGCTGGTCGGGCTCGGCGAGGGCAAGGACGACCTCGCCCCGTTCGACCCCGCGCAGTTCGTCGACGCGCTGCTCGGTACCGAGCCGCTCGCCCGGGACGCGTAACCTCGCAGTGACGAGCAACGATCGCGCCTACGCCGGGTGGCGCGACCCCAGCCACCCGTCGCAGCGCCTCGGGAGACCGTACGTGACTTCGCAGGAGATCCCGCTGCACGGCGGGAACGTCAGCACCGTGGTGCGGGTGGGCGACACGGTCCGGCGCAACGCCGGGCCGTGGACGCCCGCGGTGCACGCCCTGCTGCGCCACCTGGAGTACGTCGGGTTCACCGGCGCCCCCCGCGCGCTCGGCATGGACGAGCGCAACCGGGAGGTCCTGTCGTACCTGGAGGGGGAGTGCGGGGAGTACCCGCTGGCCCCGCACTGGGTCACCGACGAGGCCCTGGTGACCGTCGCCACCATGCTGCGGATGTTCCACGACGCCCAGTACGGCTTCGTGCCGCCGCCGGGGGCGGTGTGGCGCTCGTTCGGCCCGCCGCCGCCGGACACCGAGGTGATCTGCCACCACGACGCCGCCCCGCACAACGTCATCTGGCGGCCCGACGGCACCCTCGGGCTGATCGACTTCGACCTCGCCTCGCCCGGCGCCCGGATCTACGACGTGGCGTACGCGGCCTGGACGTGGGTGCCGATCTTCTCCGACCGGGACTCGATCACGCTCGGCTGGAAGCACCCCGACCGGCCGCGCCGGCTGCGCCTCTTCGCCGACGCGTACGGGCTGATCCCGCGGGACCGGCACCGGCTGATCCGGACCATCCGCAAACGGATCGTGGACCACGTCGAGGGCATCCGCCGGATGGCCGCCGCCGGTGAGCCGGCCTTCGTCCGGATCGTGCACAAGGGGCACCTGCGCCGGCCGATGCGGGACCTGCGGCTGCTCGACTACGAGCGCAACGCCCTCGAGTACGCGTTGCGCTGACCGGTCCGTGCCGCCGAGGGCCGTTTCCGCCGGCGGTGAGGTTGTCTTCACACGTCCGAAACAAGGCGTCACCGTCCGGAAATCGACGGGTGACGCTGGGGGAAACAGGGAGCGAGCAGGCTTCCGCGCATCCGGCGTACGGGCGACGCTGCCCCGGAAGCCGGGAAGGAGGGACTTCACCTTTAGGAGGCCGGCGTGCCTGACGCACCCACGATCGATTCCGGCAACACCGTCTGGTTGCTGGTGTCGACGGCGCTCGTGCTGCTCATGACGCCCGGACTGGCGCTGTTCTACGGCGGCCTGAACCGGGCCAAGGGTGTACTGAACATGATGATGATGAGCTTCTCCGCGATCGGGCTCATCTCCGTTCTGTGGTGGCTCTACGGTTTCAGCATCGCGTTCGGCAGCGATGTCAACGGCTTCTGGGGCGACCCGGGCGCCTACCTCGGCACCAGGACCTTCCTCGCCGAGACCGACCTCTGGGGCGCGACGGCGGAGAACCCGAGCGGCATCGGTGTCCCGCTCTACGTGTTCATGGCCTTCCAGATGGTCTTCGCCGTGATCACCGTCGCGCTGATCAGCGGTGCGATCTCCGACCGGGCGAGGTTCGCCGGCTGGCTGCTGTTCGCGTTCGGCTGGGCGACGCTGGTCTACTTCCCGGTCGCGCACTGGGTGTGGGGCGGCGGCATCATCGGCGGCGACATCCACGCGCTCGACTTCGCCGGCGGCACCGCCGTGCACATCAACGCCGGCGCGGCGGCCCTGGCCCTGGCCCTGGTGCTCGGCAGGCGGCTCGGCTGGCCCCGGGAGGGCATGAAGCCGCACAACATCCCGCTCGTCGCGCTCGGCGCCGGGCTGCTCTGGTTCGGCTGGTTCGGCTTCAACGCCGGTTCCGAGCTCACCGTCGACTCGGTCGCCGGCCTGGCCTTCATCAACACCCAGCTCGCCACCGCCGCCGCGGTGCTCGGCTGGATCGCCGTCGAGTGGATCAAGGACAGGAAGCCGACCCTGGTCGGTGCCTCGTCCGGCGCCGTCGCCGGCCTGGTCGCCATCACCCCGGCCTGCGGCTTCGTCGCGCCCTGGGCGGCGGTGCTGCTCGGCGTCGTCGCCGGGGCGGTCTGCGCGCTGGCGATCAGCCTCAAGTACAGGCTCGGCTACGACGACTCGCTCGACGTGGTCGGCGTGCACTTCGTCGGCGGCTGGATCGGGTCGCTCTGGCTCGGCCTGTTCGCCACCAACTCGGTCAACGGCGCGATCACCGACGTGGTCGGCGCCTCGGACGGCCTGTTCTACGGTGGTGGGGTGACCCAGCTCGGCCGGCAGGCCCTGGCCGGCCTGATCGTCACCGTCTGGTCCTTCGCGGTGGCCTGGGTGCTCGCCGTCGCGATCGAGAAGACCATCGGCTTCCGGCTCCGCGCCGAGGACGAGGTCGGCGGCATCGACATCGCCGAGCACGCCGAGAGCGGCTACGACCTGTCGCCGACCACGGGCGGCGGCGGCAGCGCCTTCGCCATGGCCGGGCTGACCGGCGCCAAGCAGACGGCGGCCCCGGCCGCACCCGCCGCGTCCCCCGCCGAGCCGGTCGACGAGAAGATCGCCGGTTAACGTTCCTGTGATGGAGGGGTTGGACATGAAGCTGGTGACCGCGGTCATCAAGCCGTACCAACTGGACGCGGTGAAGGAGGCCCTGCACGCCCTCGGCGTGGCCGGCCTGACCGTCAGCGAGGTCCAGGGCTACGGCCGGCAGAAGGGGCACACCGAGGTCTACCGGGGTGCCGAGTACACGGTCGAGTTCCTGCCCAAGATCCGGGTGGAGGTGCTCACCGACGAGATCGACCTGGAGAAGATCGTCGACGCCGTCGTCGTCGCCGCCCGGACCGGCAAGATCGGCGACGGGAAGGTCTGGGTGACCTCGGTCGACGAGGTCGTCCGGGTCCGCACCGGCGAGCGCGGCCTCGACGCGCTCTGACCGGGCCACGACCGACATGACCTCGTCGACCGGGAGGAACGCGTCGGGCCACGCCGGCAACGGCGGCCCGGCCCTCCCGGCCGACGGGTTCGTCGGCGCGGACGCGGGCGTGGGGGAGGCGGCCCGGGCCGCGCGCGCCGACGCCCACGACCGGTGGCTGCGCGCGCTGCTGCCGGACCGGCCCGGTGTGGCGCTCGTCGCCGTCGGCGGGCTGGGACGGCGGCAGTGCGCCCCGCACGGCGACCTCGACCTCGTGCTGCTGCACGCCGGGGTGCCCGGCGTGGACGAGCTCGCCGCGGCGGTCTGGTATCCCGTCTGGGACGCCGGGCTGCGGCTCGACCACTCCGTCCGCACCGTCGCCGAGGCGCTGTCGGTCGCCCGGGACGACCTGAAGGTCGCCCTCGGGCTGCTCGACGCGCGGCTGGTCGCCGGGGACGCCGGCCTCGCCGACACGCTCGTCCGGTCCGCCGTCGACCACTGGCGGCGCACCGCCGTACGGCAGCTTCCCAGGCTGCGGGAGGTCACCGCCGCCCGCTGGGCGGCCCACGGCGAGCTGGCCTTCCTGCTGGAGGGCGACCTGAAGGAGGCCGCCGGCGGGCTGCGCGACGTGGGGATCCTGCGGGCGATCGCCACCGCCGGAATCACCGACGCGCTGCGCCCCGCCGTCCGCGCCGCGCACCGGCGGCTGCTGGACACCCGGGACGCGCTGCACGTGCAGGTCGGCCGCCGGGTCGACCGGCTGGTAGCCCAGGAACGCGACGGCGTCGCCGCGCTGCTCGGGCTGCGCCAGCCCGCGCCCGACGCCGGGGTGCGCCGACCCTCGCCCGGCGCGCCCGCCGCCGGGCTGCGGGCCGGAGCGGTCGCCGAGGACGGCGACGCGCTGCTGCGCCGGGTGGCCGGGGACGCCCGGACCGTCAGCCACGCCCTCGACGACGCCTTCCGCGCCGCCGACCGGCTCCGCTCGGGCCGCCGCCGGGGGGCCGACGGGCGCCCGGTGCGCCGGCCGGTGGCCCGGGACGTCGTGGAGCACGACGGCGAGCTGGTGCTGGCCCGCACCGCGATCGGCGCGCGACCCGACCCGAGCCTGTCGCTGCGGGTCGCCGCCGCCGCGGCCACCACCCGGCTGCCGGTCGCCCGGGCCACCTGCGAGTGGCTGGCCGTGTACTGTCCGCCGCTGCCGGCGCCGTGGCCGGCCGAGGCCCGGGCCGCGCTCGTCACCCTGCTCGGCGCCGGTCCCGGCCTGGTGCCGGCCTGGGAGACCTGCGACCGGTACGGGCTGATCGAGGGCTGGCTGCCCGAGTGGACCCGGCTGCGCAGCCTCCCGCAGCACAACCCGGTGCACCGGTTCACCCTCGACCGGCACCTCGTGCAGACCGCGTACGAGGCCAGCCGGCACACCCGCGAGGTGGACCGTCCCGACCTGCTGCTGCTCGGCGCGCTCCTGCACGACGTCGGCAAGGGGCTGCCGGGGGACCACAGCACGGTCGGGGCTCCGCTGGCCGAGGCGGTGGCCGCCCGGATCGGCCTGCCCGAGCCCGAGGTGGCGCTGATCGGCACGCTGGTCCGGCTGCACCTGCTCCTGCCCGACGTCGCCACCCGGCGGGACCTCGCCGACCCGGTCACCATCTCCGGGGTGGCCGAGCGGGTCGGCGACACCACCACCCTGGACCTGCTGCACGTCCTGGTCCGCGCCGACGCCGCGGCCACCGGGCCGGCCGCCTGGTCGGACTGGAAGGGCCGGCTGGTCGCCGAGCTGGTCGCCCGGGTCCGCACGGCGCTGGACACCGGCGCGCTGCCCGCCCCGCCCGTCCCGGACCCGGCGCTGCTGGCGGGGCCCCTGCCGGTCGTACAGCTGACCGGGGACCGGGTGGCGGTGGCCGCGGCGGACCGGCGCGGCCTGCTCGCGACGGTGGCCGGGTGCCTGGCCCTGCACCGGCTGGAGGTGATCTCCGCCGACGCCGCCACGGTCGACGGCCGGGCTCTGGTCGAGTGCCGGGTGCAGCCCCGCTACGGCCTGGCCCCCGACCCGATCGCCCTCGGCGCCGACCTGCGCCGCGCGGTGAGCGGCGACGTCTCGGTCACCCAGCGGCTGCGCGGCCGGGCCCTGGCGGCGCGGGCCGAGGGGGCCGCGCCGCGGGTGGTCTGGCACCGGGAGGCGGCCACGGACGCCGTGTTGCTGGAGCTGCGCGCCGCCGACGCGGCGGGCCTGCTCTACCGGGTCGCCTGCGCCCTCGACGAGGCCGGCGCCCAGGTGCGCGCGGCGCGCATCTCCACCCTCGGCGGGGACGTGGTGGACGCGTTCTACCTCGTCGGCGGCTGGCCGGACGACGTCGCGCGCGCCCGCCTGGAGGCTGCCGTCCTCGGCGCCGTCTGAGCGCGGACGCCCGGGCCGCACCACGTCGAGCCGCGTGTGCGGGGAGCCGCCCGCCCGCCGCGGCCGGCGACCGCGCGTACCCACCTGGGTCGGGCGATGGTGCAGGTGGGCGCCCGGGGGCCGGGCCCGGCTGGTCGTCTCCGCGGACCGGTCGGGGCTGGTCGCGGGGTGACGGCGCCGGGCGGGCCGGGGTGGTCGGGCCGCCCGGAAGCAATGGCGAGGTGGGACGGTTACCCTTGCGGGTGGCCGGCCTTGTGCGTGCCGGCCGACCTGTGCCCGCCTAAACACTGACAAACGGGATGTTCGCGTGTTTGACACCTTGAGTGACCGCCTGTCCGGGATCTTCACCAAGCTCCGCGGCAAGGGCCGGCTCACCGACGCCGACATCGACGCCACCGCGCGCGAGATCCGCCTCGCGCTGCTGGAGGCGGACGTCGCGCTGCCGGTGGTCAAGGGCTTCATCGCGAACGTCAAGGAGCGGGCGCGCGGCGCCGAGGTCTCCCAGGCGCTCAACCCCGCCCAGCAGATCATCAAGATCGTCAACGACGAGCTGGTCACCGTGCTCGGTGGCGAGGGGCGGCGGCTCCAGTTCGCCAAGCAGCCGCCGACCGTGATCATGCTGGCCGGTCTCCAGGGTTCCGGCAAGACCACCCTCGCCGGCAAGCTGGCCCGCTGGCTGAAGGCCCAGGGGCACCAGCCGCTGCTGGTCGCCGCCGACCTCCAGCGCCCCAACGCCGTCGGGCAGCTCCAGGTGCTCGGTGGCCGCGCCGGCGTCGAGGTGTACGCCCCCGAGCCCGGCAACGGCGTCGGCGACCCGGTGCAGGTCGCCCGCGCCTCGATCGAGCACGCGAAGCGGGCGGCCCGGGACATCGTCATCGTCGACACCGCCGGCCGGCTGGGCATCGACGCCGAGATGATGCAGCAGGCCGCCGACATCCGCGACGCGGTCGACCCCGAAGAGGTCATCTTCGTCATCGACGCCATGGTCGGTCAGGACGCCGTGCGCACCGCCGAGGCGTTCCGCGACGGGGTCGGCATCACCGGTGTGGTCCTCTCCAAGCTCGACGGCGACGCCCGCGGCGGCGCCGCGCTGTCGGTCCGGGAGGTCACCGGGCAGCCGATCCTGTTCGCCTCCACCGGCGAGAAGCTGGAGGACTTCGACGTCTTCCACCCCGACCGGATGGCCAGCCGGATCCTGGGCATGGGCGACGTCCTCACTCTGATCGAGCAGGCCGAGCAGGCCTTCGACGCCGATCAGAAGGAGAAGATGACCGCCAAGCTGATGGGCGGCGAGCAGTTCACCCTGGAGGACTTTCTCGACCAGCTCATCGCGGTCCGCCGGATGGGCCCGATCGCCAACGTGCTGGCCATGATGCCGGGCATGGGGCAGATGAAGGACCAGCTCGCGGAGCTGGACGACAAGCACTTCGACCGGGTCACCGCGATCATCCGGTCGATGACGCCGGGCGAGCGCACCAACCCGAAGATCATCAACGGCTCCCGCCGGGCCCGCATCGCCAACGGCTCCGGCGTCACCGTGATGGACGTCAACCAGCTGCTCAACCGCTTCGCCGACGCGCAGAAGATGATGAAGCAGATGGGCGGCATGATGGGCCTGCCCGGCGGTCGGCGCAAGGCGACCAAGTCGCCGAAGAACAAGCGCAAGGGCACCAAGGGCGGCGGTCGGCCGCGCGCCGGGGCGGGCGCCGGGCTGCCGGGCGGCTTCCCGGGCGGCATGCCGCAGCTCCCGCCGGGGATGGACCCGAACGACCTGGCCGCCGGCCAGGGCCTGCCCCCGGGCTTCAAGCTGCCGAAGATCGACTTCAACAAGCTCGGCAAGGGCGGCGACGGCCGGCCCCGCTGAGGCGTGTCGTTGGCGGCGGGTGACGTCATCCTTGCCTAGGGTGATGTCGCCCCTGGAAGGAGGAGTCATGACCGTGGCACCGATCCTGCCCGAGCGGTCGGAATGGACGGTTGACGACCTCGGCGACCTGCCGAAGGACCTTCCGTACGAGTTGGTCAACGGAAGGTTGATCGTGCCGTCCCCCACCGCCGTGCACCAGGACCTCTGCGTGCGACTGCTGCTCGCTCTCGAGGTCAACTGCCCCGCCGACTACCTGGTCAGCATCGACCTGTCGATGCGGATCGACCGCCGCAACGAACCCCGCCCCGACGTGGTCGCGATCCGCCGCGAACACGCCGACCGGTCGCCCGTCCCCGTCGAGGACGCCCTGCTGGCCGTCGAGGTCCTCTCGCCGACCTCCACGTTCCGCGACCTCTACGACAAGGCGAAGGTCTACGCGCACGCCGGGGTGCGGACGTACTGGGTGGTCGACCCGCTGCACGAGCGGATGACCCTGACGGAATACACGCTCGGCCCCACCGGCGAGTACGAGGTGGTGACCCACACCGAGGACCTCTTCGTCACCGAGCGGCCCTGGAAGGTCTCCGTCGACCTGCCCGCGCTGACGACGCGGCGGGCCGGGCTGCTCGCGCGCGACGGCGGCTGACCGCACCGATCCACACGGGCGGGGCCCGGCCGGTCGCGGCCGGGCCCCGCTTCCGTGCGACCGGTCAGGACACCAGGCCCGGCCGGGCCTCACGGCGGAGTGGGAGCGCCGATGCCCGGGCCGCCCCGGCGGCCTGTCGCCCGCCGGGGACGGCCCGGCCGGGACCGGCCCACGCCGACCGGGAAGAATGGCCGCAGACCGCTCTTTCGCCCACAGACCGGAGGACGCATGGCCTGGCACGTACGCGGCGTGCTGCTGCCCGACGACGAGGTCCGGGACCTCTGGCTGGTCGGCGACCGGGTCACCTTCGAACCGGTGCCCGGCGCGGAGACGATCGTCGACGGCGGCTTCGTGCTGCCCGGCCTGATCGACGCGCACTGCCACATCGGCATCGCCCGGGGCGGGGCGCCGATCACCTCCCTCGACCAGGCCCGCGAGCTGGCCCGCACCGACGTCGACGCCGGGGTGCTCGCCATCCGCGACGCCGGCTCGCCGTACCCGTACCCGGAACTCGACGACGAGCCGGGGCTGCCGCGCCTGGCCCGCGCCGGCCGGCACGTCGCGCCGCCGAAGCGCTACCTGCGCGACATCGGCGTGGAGGTCGGCGCGGCGGAGGTCGCCGACACGGTCGCCGCGCAGGCGGCCGCCGGCAACGGCTGGGTCAAGCTGGTCGGCGACTGGATCGACCGGGGCGTGGGGGACCTGGCGCCGTCCTGGGACGCCGACACGATGACCGCGGCCGTCGCGGCCGCCCACGCCGCCGGGGTACGCGCCGCGGTGCACACCTTCAGCGAGTCGGCCGTGGAGATCATGGTGCGGGCCGGGGTGGACTCGGTCGAGCACGGCACGGGCCTGAGCCTCGACCTGGTCGACCTGATGGCCCGGCAGGGCACCGCCCTGGTCCCCACGATGATCAACATTCGCACCTTCGGCGGGATCGCCGAGCAGGCCCGGCCCAAGTTCCCCGGGTACGCCGACCACATGCTCGCCCTGCGTGACCGCTTCCCCGAGGTGGTGCGGGCCGCGTACGAGGCGGGGGTGCCGATCTACGTGGGCACGGACGCGGGTGGCGGCATCGACCACGGCCTGGCTGCCGAGGAGATGCTGCTGCTGCACGAGCAGGCCGGCATGTCGGCGGTGGACGTCCTCGCCGCCGCGTCCTGGCGGGGACGCGAGTGGCTGGGCTTCCCCGGCCTGGTCGAGGGCGGCCTGGCGGACCTCGTCGTCTATCCCGAGGACCCGCGCGCCGACCTGCGCGCCGTGCGCAGCCCCGCCCGCATCGTGCTGCGGGGTCGAGTCGTCCGCTGACCTTGCCGTGCCCGCCCGCCGGCGAGCCGGCGCGTGGGTGCTCCCGCTCCGGTGCCGTGCTGGTCAGCCGGTGCGGGCGCCCTGGGTGACCGCGTGCAGGAGCAGGTACACCGCCAGGTCGGCGAGGGCGGCGGCGGTCTGTGCGACCGGGGCGCCGGGCAGGACGATGTGGCTGATCACCAACCGGATGACCGAGTCCGTGGCGAAGGCGACCGCGGCCCGGTCGGCGTCCGGCAGCACGCCGTCGGCCCACTCCAGGAGCACCTCGGTGGCCTCGGTCAGGACCAGCTCCGACCGGGTGGTCAGGTAGGGCAGCAGCTCGTCGGAGCCACCCCCGGTGCTGGTCAGGACGGCCTTGATCAACGGGTCGCCGGCCGCCTGCGTGAGGGTGTGCGAGATGGTGGCGTGCGCGGCCGCCCGGACGTCGTCGCCGTGCGCGCGCAGGAGGGCGCGCACGTCGCCGACGAACCGGTCGACCTCCCGCCGGGCGAGCGCCTCGGCCAGCCCCGCCTTGCAGCCGAACTCGTTGTAGACCGTCTGCCGGCTGACCCCGGCCGCCCGCGCGACGGCGCCCATCCGGACGGCGTCCCAGCCGCTCGCGACCGTCAGCTCCCGGGCGGCATCGACGATCGCGTCCCTGGACCGGCTGCCGTTGTTCACGCTGCCATGGTGGCGTACGCCCCCGGTCCGCCGCACCCGGCCGTCCCGGCAGCTGACGACGACACCGCGCCCGATCGCGCCGTCCGGACGGCCGACGCATAGGATGTGCGGTCATGGCACGCGTGCTCACTCCCCGTGCGGAGGACTTTCCCCGCTGGTACCAGGACCTGATCGCCAAGGCGAAGCTGGCCGACAACGGCCCGGTCCGGGGGACCATGGTCATCCGGCCGGCCGGCTACGCCATCTGGGAACGGATGCAGGCCGAGATGGACGCCCGGATCAAGGCGGCGGGCGCGGAGAACGCGTACTTCCCGCTCTTCATCCCCGAGAGCTACCTCAAGCGGGAGGCCGAGCACGTCGAGGGCTTCTCGCCGGAGCTCGCGGTGGTCACCCACGGCGGCGGCAAGCAGCTCGCCGAGCCGGTCGTGGTGCGCCCCACCAGCGAGACCGTCATCGGCGAGTTCATGGCCAAGTGGATCGACTCCTACCGGGACCTGCCGCTGCTGCTCAACCAGTGGGCCAACGTGGTCCGCTGGGAGCTGCGCCCCCGGGTATTCCTGCGCACCAGCGAGTTCCTGTGGCAGGAGGGGCACACCGCGCACGCCACCCGCTCCGACGCGCGGGCCTACGCCCGCAGGATCCTGCACGAGGCGTACGAGGACCTGATGGTCAACGTGCTCGGCATCCCGGTGGTCGTCGGCCTGAAGACGGCCCGCGAGCGCTTCGCCGGCGCGACCGCCACCTACACCTGCGAAGGCATGATGGGTGACGGCAAGGCCCTCCAGCTCGGCACCAGCCACGAGCTGGGGCAGAACTTCGCCAAGGCGTTCGACATCAGCTACTCGTCGGCCGAGGGCGGCCGGGAGCACGCCTGGACGACCTCCTGGGGCACCTCGACCCGGATGCTCGGCGGCCTGATCATGTGCCACGGCGACGACAACGGCCTGCGGGTGCCGCCGAAGCTGGCGCCGGTGCAGGCGTACGTCATGGTGGTCAAGGACGGCGAGGGCGTCGGAGAGGCGGCGACCAAGTTGCGCGACGCGCTGCGCGACGCCGGCGTCCGGGTCGCGCTCGACGACCGCACCGACACCCCGTTCGGCCGCCGGGCCGTCGACGCCGAGCTGCGCGGCTATCCGGTACGCGTCGAGGTCGGCCCCCGCGACCTGGCCGCCGGCAACGCCGTCGTGGTGCGGCGCACCGACGGCTCGAAGTCCCCGACGGCCGTGGCCGACGTGGTCACCACCGTGCTGGCCGCCCTCGACGCCGACCAGCAGGCGCTGCACGACCAGGCCCTGGCGCACCGCCAGTCCCGCACCGTCGAGGTGTCGACCCTGGCCGAGGCGATCGAGGCGGCCGCCACCGGCTGGGCCCGGGTGCCGTGGTCGGCGGTCGGCGTCCAGGGCGAGGCGGAGGCCAACGGGCAGGGCGTCACCGTGCGCTGCCTGGTGCGCGCCGACGGCTCCGTGCCCGACACCGAGGACGAGCCGGACCTCGTCGCCATCCTGGCCCGCGCCTACTGAGGTGTGCGGAAGGGCCCTTCCTGGCGACTTCGGTTCTGGGAAGGGCCCTTCCGCACCCGCTGAGCGGGTTGCCGGCGGCCGGTGTCGGTGCCGGTAGGGTCGGGGCGTGAGATTGGAACCGGGGCGGCTGATCGTGCACCGCAACGTGCGCCGGGGCCGGATCGGCTGGGTGCGTACCGCACGGGTGGTCAGCGACGACGACCGGGGCCTGGTGCTCTGGGTGGCCCGGAACTCCCCGGTGGCGAGCGAGGTCACCGAGGCCGGGCTGGGCATGCGGGCGGTGCCGTTCGCCGAGTGGATCTCCTCGTCCTACCGCCTGGCCGCCGGCCGGTGGAACGGCCCGCCCGTGCTGAAGTTCCTGCCCGCCGGGGCAAGCCACTCGGTGTGGTGGTTCCGCGACGCGCACGACCGCTTCGCCGCCTGGTACGTCAACCTGGAGGAGCCGGGGGTGCGCTGGGACGACGGCGCGCTCGCCGGGGTCG
The DNA here is from genome assembly GCF_055587185.1 of Micromonospora sp. NPDC048040. Lineage (NCBI taxonomy): Bacteria > Bacillati > Actinomycetota > Actinomycetes > Micromonosporales > Micromonosporaceae > Micromonospora > Micromonospora sp. NPDC048040. Next base: position 167,587 of record NZ_JBVJGT010000001.1, read on the forward strand.
ACATGGTGGACCAGGACCTCGACGTGGTCGTCCGGCCGGATCTGGGCTGGGAGTGGAAGGACGAGGACGAGTTCGTCGAGCGGCTCGCCTTCCCCGAGCACTACTGGGTCGCCGACCCCGACGCCGTCCGGGCCGAGGGCAAGCGGGTGATCGCGCTGGCCGAGGCGGGGGAGTTCCCCTTCGACGGCACCTGGTGCGACTTCGCCCCGCCGCCGGAGTGGACCACTCCCGACGAGCTTCCGCCCGGCTGGGACCGCGCCCCGGTGCGCTGACCCGGCAGGTGTGTTTTCGGTCACTTCCGTCGGTGCGCGGGTGACCCCGGGCGGTCCGGTGTGAGAGATCCGGGCCCGATCTGGCAGAATGGCTGGCTGGTATCCGGCGTGTGTCCGGCGCCCTCTAACCCGGGCACCGCGCCAGTCCACCGAGCAGTCTCCGGCCCAAACCCCACTGTGCCGGTCGGCGCTCACCCGTGCACCGCCCTCGTCAGGGCTGGTGAGATCGCAACAGGAGCGAAACAACTGTGGCCGTAAAGATCCGGCTCCTGCGGATGGGCAAGATCCGCAACCCGCAGTACCGCATCGTCGTCGCCGACTCGCGCACCAAGCGCGACGGCCGGGCGATCGAGTTCGTCGGGGTCTACCAGCCGAAGGAAGACCCTTCGGTGATCGAGGTCAAGTCGGAGCGGGTCCAGTACTGGCTGTCCGTCGGCGCCCAGCCGAGCGAGGCGGTGCAGCGGCTGCTGGAGCTGACCGGTGACTGGCAGAAGTTCAAGGGCCTGCCGGCCCCGCCGCCGCTGAAGGTCGCCGCGGAGCGGGTCGACCGCACCGCCGCGTACGAGGCCGAGGCGAAGGCTGCCGCCGGGCTGGCCGAGACCCCGGCCAAGCCGGCCAAGAAGGCCGCCAAGGCCGAGGCTCCGGCCGCCGAGGAGGCGCCGAAGACCGAGGAGCAGGCCGGTGCGGACTCCGGCGAGCAGGCCTGACATGGCACTGCGTCCGGCGTTGGAGCACCTGGTCAAGGGCATCGTCGACCACCCCGATGACGTGCGCGTCCGGCTGGTCGACTCCCGTCGGGGCAAGCGGCTCGAAGTCCGCGTGCACCCGGAGGACCTCGGCACGGTGATCGGGCGGTCCGGCCGGACCGCCAAGGCGCTGCGCCAGGTGATCGGCTCCATCGGCGGGCGCGGCGTACGCGTCGACATCGTCGACTCGTACTGATGCTGCTCATCGTCGGCAGGATCGGCAAGCCGCACGGGATCCGCGGTGAGGTCACCGTGGAGGTGCGGACCGACGAGCCCGAAGCGCGATTCGCTCCCGGTTCGGTACTGCGTACCGAGCCGGGAGCGGCGCCGCCGCAGCAGGCCGCGCCCGAGCACGGGGAACCGTTCCGGGTCCCCGCCGAGCTGACCGTGGAGTCCGCCCGCTGGCACCAGGGACGGCTGCTGGTGGCGTTCGAGGGCGTGCTGGACCGGGACGTCGCCGAGGCGCTGCGCGGCACCCTCGTCGCGGTCGACAGCGCCGACGTCGCCCCGCCGGAGGACCCGGAGGAGTTCCACGACCACCAGCTCGTCGGGCTGGCCGTGGTCACCCCGGGCGGCGAGCGGCTGGGCGAGGTGGCCCGGATCGACCACGCTCCCGCCTCCGACCTGCTGGTGCTGCGCCGCCCTGAGGGCCGCACCGCGCTCATCCCGTTCGTCAAGGCGATCGTCCCCGAGGTTGACCTCGCCGGCGGTCGCGTCGTCGTCGACCCGCCGGCCGGTCTGCTCGACCTCTAGAGCCGCTGGAGCACCCCCGCATGCGCGTCGACATCGTGTCGATCTTCCCGGAGTACTTCGCCCCGCTGGACCTGTCGCTGATCGGCAGGGCGCGGGCGAACGGCACGCTGCGGCTGGCCGTACACGACCTGCGGAGCTGGACCCACGACGTGCACCGCACGGTCGACGACACGCCGTACGGCGGCGGGCCCGGCATGGTGATGCGGCCGGAGCCGTGGGGCGAGGCGCTCGACGCCCTCGCCCCGGCGGAGGTGGCCCCGCCCCGGCTGGTGGTGCCCGCGCCGACGGGCACCCCCTTCACCCAGGCGATGGCGCACGAGCTGGCGGCCGAGCCGCACCTGCTCTTCGCCTGCGGCCGGTACGAGGGCATCGACCAGCGGGTGCTCGACCACGCCGCCACCCGGATGCCGGTGACCGAGGTCTCCCTCGGCGACTACGTCCTCTTCGGCGGGGAGGTGGCCGTCCTGGTGATCCTGGAGGCGGTCACCCGGCTGCTGCCCGGGGTGCTCGGCAACGCGGGCTCGCTGGACGAGGAGTCGCACGCCCACGGGCTGCTGGAGGCCCCCATGTACACCAAGCCGGCGACCTGGCGCGGGCTGGAGGTGCCGGAGGTGCTCCGCTCCGGCGACCACGGGCGGATCGCCCGCTGGCGGCGGGACCAGGCGCTGACCCGCACCGCCCGGCGCCGCCCGGACATGCTCGCTGCGCTCGACCCGGAGCGCCTGGACAAACGGGACATCGCCGCGCTGGACGGGGCCGGATTTCAGGTGCCCCCGGGGGATGTGGCAAAGTAGGGGGGTTGCCGCAACCGGCCGCGCCGCGGACGGCTGCGAGGATCCTCGACCGAGGTCGGGCCATCGACCACACCCGGGGATCAGAATCACCCACCCGCGCACCGATTGACGGTGCGCCGTGAGCCTCACGAGGACGCAGCGATGAACATCCTGGACGCCCTTGACGCCCAGTCGAAGCGGACCGACCTCCCCGACTTCCGTGCCGGTGACACCGTCAAGGTGCACGCCCGGGTCGTCGAGGGCAACCGGTCCCGTGTCCAGATCTTCCAGGGCGTCGTCATCCGCCGCCAGGGTGACGGTCTGCGCGAGACCTTCTCGGTCCGCAAGATCAGCTTCGGTGTCGGTGTCGAGCGCACCTACCCGATCAACAGCCCGGCCATCGACCGGATCGAGGTCGTGACCCGCGGTGACGTGCGTCGCGCCAAGCTCTACTACCTGCGCGAGCTGCGGGGCAAGAAGGCCAAGATCAAGGAGAAGCGCGAGAAGCAGCCGAGCTGACCTCACGCTCGCCACGCCGCCCGAGCTGCGCGCGTGTCGTACCGACCGGACCGCACTACCCTGGTCGTACGGGCGCAGCCGGGCGACGTCCCGCCACGAGGGCGGGGGAGACGTCCACTACCGCCCGGGGGGCCTCGACGAGGCTCCCGGGCGGTAGTTGTCATATCTGCTGACCGGGGAGTGGCGTGGTGCAGACGCTCGACGAGGACGGCGGCGTCGACCCGTGGCGCCGTCGGGCGCGACGTCCCCGCCGCCAGATGCCGCTCTGGCAGGAGCTGCCGCTGCTACTGGTCGTCGCGTTCTGCCTCGCGGTGCTGATCCGCACCTTCCTGCTCCAGGCGTTCTTCATCCCCTCCGGCTCGATGGAGGACACGCTCCTCGTCGGCGACCGGGTCCTGGTCAACAAGGTCGTCTACGACGTACGCGACCCGGTGCGGGGCGAGGTGGTCGTCTTCCGGGGCACCGACCGGTGGGCCCCGCAGGTCGACGAGCAGCCGGAGCCCGGGTTCGTGGGCAAGCTCGGCCGGACGGTCGGCGACCTGGTCGGCGTCAGCCGCCCCGGCGAGAAGGACTTCATCAAGCGGGTCATCGCGCTGCCCGGTGACCGCGTCAGGTGCTGTGACGCCCAGGGCCGGGTGCTGGTCAACGGCACGCCGCTCGACGAGTCGTCGTACGTCATCCGGGACTCGCCGCTCGACATCCCGCCGAACCCCCGCGAGTGCCGGTCCCGGCGCTTCGAGGAGGTCCTGGTTCCGCCCGGGCAGATCTTCGTGATGGGCGACCACCGGCTGGTCTCCCAGGACGCCCGCTGCCAGGGGCCGGTGCCGATCGACAACGTGGTGGGCCGCGCCTTCGCGGTGGTCTGGCCGTCGTCGCGGTGGAGCACGCTGTCGGTGCCGGCCACCTTCGACGACGTCGCCGATCCGCCCGCCGCCTCCACCGGGGCTCCGCCCCCGGTGCGTCCCACGCCGGGCGGCGGGGTGGTGCCGCTCGCCCCGTTCGTGGCCGTGCTGGCCGTTCTCGCGCGTTCCGGACGGTGGCGCCCAGCCGGGCAACGTAGGCTCCATCCGTGATTGACGAGCAGACCGACAAGCCCCGCAGTTCCTTCTGGAAGGAGCTGCCCATCCTCCTGGGCGTGGCGATCCTGGTCGCGGTGCTGGTGCGAGCCTTCGTGCTGCAGACCTTCTTCATCCCCTCCCCGTCCATGGAGAACACCCTCCAGATCGACGATCGGGTGCTGGTCAACAAGCTGGTCTACGACTTCCGGTCGCCGCGCCGGGGCGAGGTGATCGTCTTCAAGGCTCCCCTGGAGTGGAGCAGCAACCCCGACGGCGAGGACTTCATCAAGCGGGTCATCGGCGTCGGCGGCGACCACGTGGTCTGCTGCGACCCGCAGGAGCGGCTGGTGATCAACGGCAAGCCGCTGGACGAGCCGTACATCTACCCGGGGGACAAGACCGCCGAGGAGTTCGACATCACCGTCCCGCAGGGACGGCTCTGGGTGATGGGCGACCACCGCGAGGCGTCGGGCGACTCGCTGGAGCACTGGCAGCAGTCCGGGCAGGACATCACGACAGCCACCATCCCCGAGGACGAGGTCGTCGGGCGGGCGTTCACCGTCTTCTGGCCGGTCAACCGGGCCACCTGGCTGAGTGTCCCGAAGCAGTTCGAGGGCATCCCCGAGCCGTAGGGGCCGCCGGGCGTGGGCGTTGTCGGCGGCGTCTGGCAGGCTGGTGCGGTGACCGACTACACCCCGCGGCGCGCGGCCCGCGTCCTGCTCGTCGACGCGGCGGGTCGGGTGCTGCTCTTCAGCGGCTCCGACCCGGCCCGTCCCGAGCACGGCCGCTGGTGGTTCACCCCCGGTGGCGGCCTGGACCCCGGCGAGACGTACGCCGAGGGCGCCGCGCGGGAGCTGGCCGAGGAGACCGGGCTGCGGCTGCCGGCCCCGGCGTTCGGCGCGCCGGTGCACCGCGACGTCACGGAGTTCCCGTTCGACGGCGTGTGGTACCGGCAGGAGCAGGAGTTCTTCCTGGTGCGGGTGGCGGATCACGAGGTCGACACCGCCGGCTTCAGCGAGATCGAGCGGGCCAGCGTCGCCGCCCACCGGTGGTGGCCGCTGGCCGAGCTGGCCGCCACCGACGAGCGCTACTACCCGCCGGACCTGCCGGCGGTGCTGAGCCGGGCGCTGGCCGAGGCGCCGGCGGCTGACGGAGGTGTGCCGTGCTGACGCCGCCCCGCACGGTGGTACGCCGCGAGGGCGGGCTCTACGCGCTGGAGCGGGCGTTGCAGCGGCGCGGCTTCCGGCACGTCGCCGGGGCCGACGAGGCAGGCCGCGGCGCCTGCGCCGGCCCACTGGTCGCCGCCGCCGCGATCCTGCCCGAGGGGCGCCGGGGCGAGATCGACGGGCTGGCCGACTCGAAGCTGCTCACCCCGGCCAGCAGGGAGCGGGTCTACGACGAGGTCGTCGCCCGCGCCCTGGCGTACTCCGTGGTGGTCATCCCGGCGGAGGAGGTCGACGAGCGCGGCCTGCACGTGTGCAACCTGGCCGCGATGCGCCGCGCCCTCGCCTCGCTGGCCACCCGCCCCGAGTACGTGCTGACCGACGGCTTCGGGGTGGACGGCCTCGACGTGCCGGGGCTGGCGGTGTGGAAGGGCGACCGGGTGGCCGCCTGCGTGGCGGCGGCCAGTGTGCTCGCCAAGGTGACCCGGGACCGGATCATGGTCGAGCTGGACGGGACGTTCCCCGGCTACGGGTTCGCCGAGCACAAGGGTTACATCACGCCGGAGCACAGCGCGGCGCTGCGGGAGCGGGGGCCGTGCCGGGAGCACCGGTTCTCGTACGTCAACGTGGCGGCGGTGTCCGGTCGGGACGGCGCCCCGCCACGGGCCCGCCGACCGGTGGGCGCAAGGCTGGACGAGCCGATGGAGCGCTCCGGGCCGGCAGGGGGTACCGTCGGCGTGGCGTTGGGCGAGCAGCCTCGGCCTCCGGCGTCGGTGGGGGAAGATGTGGTCATGGAAGGCGGATTGCGATGAGCGCGGAAGATCTCGAGAAGTACGAGACCGAGATGGAGCTGCAGCTCTACCGGGAGTACCGCGACATTGTCCGCCAGTTCTCCTACGTGGTGGAGACCGAGCGCCGGTTCTACCTGGCCAACCAGGTGGACCTGCACGTGCGCAACTCCGACGGCGAGGTCTACTTCGAGGTCGAGATGCACGACGCCTGGGTGTGGGACATGTACCGTCCCGCCCGGTTCGTGAAGAACGTGCGGGTGATGACCTTCAAGGACGTCAACGTCGAGGAGTTGGAGAAGCCCGACATCTCCCTCCCCGCCGACTCCGGCTTCGGCGGCTGACCCACCGCCCACGTCCCGCCCGGTGGCCCGACCACCGGGTGCCCGGCCCGTCGGCGGCCCCCACCCGCCACGCGGCCCTCGAACTCGCACCGACCTGACCGTCCGATGTGGCCGGTCTCAGTCGACGAACTCGAACATCGTCATCCCGACCGGGAGGGGACGGGGCTCGCCCAGGAGCCGGTGCACGCCCACGCCCACACCGTCGGCCGGGCTGCTCACCGCCACCGGCGCGAAGCCCTCCTGCGCGAACCATTCGCAGATGGTCGGCACGAGGTCGGGGCTGCGCCGGTGCCGGGTCCAGAACACCGTGCCGCCGGTCGCGCAGAGCGCCGCGCAGTGCCGCACGGTGGCGCGGACGTCCGCCTCGCTGATGTTGCCGAACACCCCGCAGACCAGCACCAGGTCGGCTGGGACGAGATCCGCGTACATGTCGGTGTGCGCCGCGTCGCCGACCACCACCTCCACCGACGACAGGCCCGCCGTCCGGGCGGCCGACCGGGCCACCTCCGCGTTGCGGGGGTCCATCTCCACCAACCGGGCTGTCACGTCGTCGCGGCGCGGGTGCGCTGCCAGCACGGGGATCAGGTCGCGTCCCTGCCCGGCGCAGAGGCTGACCGCCCGCAGCGGGCCGGGCGGGGCCGCGTCGAGCGCCTGCCCGACCCGCAGCCGCACCTCGGCGAGCCGGCGGGACAGCGCCGACCCCGCGTCCTCATAGTCGTCGTGCCAGGCGTACCAGTCCCGCGTCACCGGCCCAGCCTAGGCGTCGACCCCGCCGGCCGCGGGACGCCTCGTGGCGGTGGTGACGGGGAGGAACGCGCCAGTCGAGCCGGCACATAGCAGATCACGTCAGGTTTCGGTGGCCATCCACAGGGGACCCCTTGTCCACAGGGGCGGGCGTCCGGGGTGGCGGGGCGGGACGCGCGCCGAGCAGGCTGCGCCCCATGCGACCAGCAACCCGTACCGGCGTCGCCGCGCTCTGCGCCGCCCTGCTGTCCCTCGGGCCGGCCGCCGTGCCCGCCACGGGGCCGGGCCCGGTGCCGGTAGGGGCGGCGGCCGCGGCGCCCGACCTTCCGCCGTCGTCCGAGGCCCCGGCACCCGAGGCCCCGGCACCCGAGGCCCCGGCACCCGAGGCCCCGGCCCCCGAGGCCCTGGCACCCGAGGCCCCGGCACCCGGGGCGGCGCGGTTCCGGTGGCCGCTCGACGGCGTACCCCGCCCGGTCCGCCGGTTCGACCCGCCGCCGCAGCCGTGGCTGCCCGGCCACCGGGGCGTCGACCTGGCCGCCGCGCCGGGCGCCACCGTGCGGTCCGCCGGTGCCGGCACGGTCCTCTTCGCCGGCATGGTCGCCGGCCGCCCGGTCGTCAGCGTCGGGCACGCCGACGGACTACGGACCACCTACGAGCCGGTGTCGCCGGCGGTCCGCCCGGGCGCCCGGCTCGCCGCCGGGGCGCCGCTGGGCGCGCTGCTCGCCGGCCACCCCGGCTGCCCCGCCCCGGCCTGCCTGCACTGGGGGCTGCGGCGCGGCACGGACTACCTCGACCCGCTGGCGCTGCTCGGCCTCGGCCCGGTGCGGCTGCTGCCGCTCGCGGGCGCCAGCACCGACCCGCCGGCAACCGGCGGACCTGGACAGCCGGTGTCGGGCGGGCGGCGGTGGGACGGCGGTGGCTCAGCGCTGGGCGAGCAGCGGGGGAAGCCGCACCGAGAGGCGCTCGTACTCGTCAGCGGTGTTGTAGACCTGCGCGCACAGCCGCAGCCAGCCCCGCCCGTTCCAGGCCATGACGGCCACCTCCGCGGCGAGCCGCTCGGCGATGCGTTCCCGCAGCGCCCGCGCCGCGTCGAACGTGGCGCCCAGGCCCGCCGGCAGCGGGATGATCCGCATGGCGACCCCGGGCCCGCCGGGGTTCGGCAGATCGGCGGGGGCCACCCCCAGCGCGTCCCCGACCACCCGCTGGCCGTACGCCACCAGCGCGGCGTTGTGCGCCCGTACCCGGTCGACGTCGAGGCTGCGCAGCGTGAACAGGCCCACCGGCGCGGCCAGCCAGCCGGTGTAGTCCTGCGTCGCCGCCCACTCGACCCGACCGGGGAACCCCGACTCCTGCTCCCACGAGACGACCAGCGGCTCGATGCGCTCCCGCCACGGCGGCGCGACCACCAGCACGGCGCTGCCGCGCGGCGCGTACGCCCACTTGTGCAGGTTGCCCACCCAGAAGTCGGCGCCGATGCCACCGACCGGGGTCGGCAGCATGCCCGGGGCGTGCGCGGCGTCGACCAGGACCGGTATCCCGTGCTCCCGGGCCACCCCGACGACGGCGGCGACGGGGAAGAGCCGGGCGGTGGCCGAGGTGAGCTGGTCCACCACGAGCAGCCGGGTCCGGCCGGGGCGCAGCCCCGCGCGGACGATCTCGACGACCTCCTCGTCGGTGGCGGCCAGCGGCACCCGCAGCGCCCGGGTGACCGCCCCCGTACGGCGGCACTCGCGGGCGATGGAGAGGCCGACCGCGCCGTAGCCGTGGTCGGTCGTGAGCACCTCGTCGCCGGGACGTAGGCCGAGCGACTGGAGCACCACCGCCACGCCGGTGGTGGCATTCGGCACCAGGGCGGTGCCGTCCGGGTCGGCGCCCAGGAATCCGGCCAAGTGGCGGCGGGTGTGCGTGATCCGGTCGACCAGCCCCTGCGTGAAGAAGCGCAGAGGGTTGGCCTCCATCTCGTCGCGCAGCCGCTGTTGGGCCCGCTGCACCGGGACCGGGACCGCGCCGAACGACCCGTGGTTGAGGTGGCTGACCGCCGGGTCCAGCGAGAAGAGCAGGCGGGCTGCCGCGATCGGCTCTGGCGGCTGCGGGACGCTCACCCGGTGATCGTAGCGGCCGGTGGATCTCCGGCCGGCGTTCCGCCGGGTACCCGTGCCGGTCGACCCCGCTCGATCCCGCAGAATTGCGGATCGTGGACACCCACGTCGAACTGCGCTGGCCGACCGCCGCCGACCGACAGCTCCGCGCCGACGTGCACCGGGTGCTGCACGCGGTGGCCGAGCATGGTGGCGCGATCGGGTACGCGGTCCCGCCCGGCCGCGCCGAGACCGACGCCTGGCTGGACGGGGTGCTGAGCCTGGTCGGGGCCGGCGACGCCGCGCTGGTCCTCGCCGTGCTCGACTCCCGGGTCGTGGGCACCGGGCTGTGGCGGCGCGGCCCGAAGCCGATCTTCGCCCACTACGCCGACCTGGAGAAGATCACCGCGCACCCGGCTGCCCGCGGCCGAGGCATCGGCAGGCTGGTCACCGGGGCGCTCGTCGACGACGCCCGCAAGGCCGGCATCGAGACCCTCGCGCTGGGCGTACGCGGCAACAACCACGGAGCCATCGAGCTCTACGAGCGGCTCGGGTTCCGCGAATGGGGCCGGCTGCCGAACGTCATCGAGGTGGGCGACGAGCGCTACGACGACGTGCGGATGTGTCTGGACCTGGGCCGGCCGCCGCATGTGCTGCTCCGCGGCTCTGCCCCGGACGGCCCGGGCTCGTCGCCGCGCCGCTCCTGAGAGTCGACGCCGGCGACCCGCATCCGCCAGGCGATCACACCGGCCAGCATCTCGGCGGCCCCAACGGCCGGGCCATGACCGCGACGGTCGGGCATGGCCGTCCGGCTCCCTCCCACCGGTCAGGCGCGGGGGTGGGCCTGGCGGTAGGCGGCGCGGAGCCGCTCCACCGACACGTGGGTGTAGATCTGCGTGCTCGCGAGGGACGAGTGCCCCAGCAGCTCCTGCACCGCCCGCAGGTCCGCACCGCCCTCCAGCAGGTGGGTCGCCGCCGAGTGCCGCAGCCCGTGTGGGCTGACCGGGGGCAGCCCGGCGGCCTCGGCGTACCCGCTGACGATCCGTCGGGCCGTCGTCGGGTTGAGCCGCCCGCCGCGGGCGCCGAGCAGCAGCGCCTCCCGGGAGTGCGGCCCGGCCAGTGCGGGGCGGCCGTGCCGCAGCCACTCGTCGAGCGCCCGCTGCGCCGGCACCCCGTACGGGACCGCACGCTCCCGGCCGCCCTTGCCGAACACCCGCACGACCCGCCGCGCGTGGTCGACGTCGGCGGTGTCGAGGCCGCACGCCTCGCTGATCCGTACGCCCGTGCCGTAGAGCAGCTCCAGCAGCGCTCTGTCCCGCAGCACCATGGCCTCGGTGGTACCTTCCGCCGTGGCCCCGCTCGCGGCGCCGGCCTTGGCGGTGCCGTCCGCCGTGTGCGCCGCCGCGTCTCCGTCCGCCGGGTCCGTCTCCGTCGGCCCGGAAGCACTGCCCGGAGCGGTCAGGCGTCCGCCCGGCGCCAGGACTCGGGGCCGTGACCCGGCGACGGTGTCCGGCGTCGTCGGCGCGCCCGGGGCGGACCGGCCGGGCGCCTCGACCAGCGCGGCGGCCTGGTCGGCACGGAGAACGGACGGCAGGTCCCGGTGGGCGCGGGGGCTGGCCAGCGCACCCGCCACGTCGGTGGGGAGCCGCCCGGACCGGTGCGCCCAGGCGCTGAAAGTCCGTGCCGAGGCCGCCCGGCGGGCGAGCGACGTCCGCGCGGCGCCCATCGTCCGTTGCTTCGCCAGCCAGCTGCGCAGCACCGTCAGGTCGAGTTCCGCAAGTTCGGCGCAGCCCATCCGGCGCGCGTGGTCCAGCAGCGACACCACGTCGCCGACGTACGCCCGGACCGTGTGCGCGGACCGGTTGCGCACCCCGGCCAGGTGCCCGGCGAATTCGTCCACCGCCTCGCGCATCGCCGACGGGAGCGTCTCGTGCGTCGCCCTGGTGCCGGCCGGCTCTCGGCTCACCGCGACGCCCCGCTTCGCCGCCACCGTCGGCGCCCCCGGCGAACAGTTCCGCTCCCCGTGGCCGGCCGCCGGCATCGTGGGCGGCGGGGCGCGACCCTCGTGCAGGCCGCCGGTGGTGGATCCTCTGGCACAGCGCCAGCCTACGGTCGGCGGGACCCGGCGACCACGTGCCCGGTCCACCCGCCCCGGCCGGGCGCCGGGCCGCAGGGCGGGTGTGCGACCGGCCGGACCGACCGAGCCGGGACCGCTCCGACCCCGGGGCGGAAGCCGGCGTGGCCCCGATGGAAGCAGCTGCCGTCCCAGTCGTTCGGGCGGGGTGATGGATTACCGCGGCCGGTGCGCGCAGACTTGGCGTACCAACGGGTGAGCGCACGTCGTCGTCGCGACGCGACGGAGGGTGCTCGACGAAGGGGGACCGGGCATGGGGGTCGACGTCGTCCTCTACCGGGTGGTCGGGGCGGGCTCGGGCCGGCGCCGCCTCGTGCCGGCCGAGGTGCTGCCCGATCCCGACGACGTGCTGCTGGATCTCGTCGAGCGGGTCCGCGGCACCGGGCGTACCCCGATGCTGGACCGGGTCGACCCCGTCGGTCAGCTGGTGGTCCCCGCCGACCAGGCAGCGCAGCTCCTCACCGAACTGCGTTGCCTCGCCGAGGTGGCCCGGACGACGCCCGAGGTGACGCACGTGCGCCGCCTGGACCTGTTGGCGCGGCACTGCCGGCCGGACCGCGAGATGGAGATCCGCTTCGAGGGGGACTGACCGGGCTGGCGGCCCGCTCAGCGTCGGGCCTCCTCGCCCGTCCGCCCGCCTGCGTGCGGCGGCTGGTCGTTACCGCGCCGCCCCTGCCCGACCCGACCCGCGCCGGCCGGCGGCGCGAGGGCGTATCCGTCCGCGCGGTGGACCACCAGGGCCAGCTCCTCCAGCATCGACAGTTTCCGCAGGGCGGTGCGGACGGCGACGCCGGCCCGGGCGGCGAGGACGTCCACCCCCACGGCGCCCCGGCGGGGCAGCGCCTCGACGATCGACCTGGCGTCGTCGTCGAGCTGGTCGACCGGCCGCTGCGGGCCGCGCGGCACCGGCGCCAGCTCGCCGATCCGCCCGACCTCCTCCAGCACCTGGGCGACCCCGGTCACCAGCCGGGCCTTCGGGTACTCGCGCAGCAGCTCGTGCGTGCCCACCGACATCGCCGACGTGACCGGGCCCGGCACCACCATCCCCGGTTTCGTCAGGGCGAGTGCCCGGTGCGTGGTCTGGGTGGCGCCGCTGCGCGCCGCCGCCTCCACCAGCACGGTGCCGAGGGTCCCCGCCGCGATCACCCGGTTGCGGATGAGGAACCGGGGACGCAGCGGGTCGGCCCCCGGGATCCACTCGCTGACCAGCAGCCCGGTGTCGGCGATCCGGTCGAACAGCGCCGCGTTGCCCATCGGGTAGGGACGGTCCACGCCGCAGGCGAGCACGGCCACCGTGATGCCCCCGGCGTTGAGCGCGCCCCGGTGGGCCGCCGCGTCGATGCCGAAGGCGCCACCGGAGACGACGGTCCAGTCCCGGTCGGCGAGCCCGTAGCCGAGTTCGGTGGCGACGTGCGTGCCGTACCCGGTGGCGGCCCGGGCGCCGACGACCGCGACGGAGCGGTCGAGCGCCTCCGCGAGCGGCCACGAGCCGCGTACCCAGAAGCAGAGCGGCGGCGCGGTCTCGGTGTCCACCCGGCGGTACGCGCCGGGCAGCCGCAGCCCGCGCAACTGGTCGATCCGGTCGGGCCACTCGTCGTCGCCGGGGACCACGATCCGGGCCCCGAGCCGGTCCCCGCGGGCCAGCGCCTCGGCCGCGACCGCCCGGGCGTCCCCGGCGGCGGTGCGCGCCGCCACCGTCGCCCGCAACGTCTCGTCCGGCGCGCCCCCGTCGAGCAGCAGGTCGAGTGTGGCCGCCGCGCCGAGCCGGTCGACCAGTCGGTGCACCGACCGGGTGCCCGGCTCGGCGAGCCAGGTCAGCGCCACCCGGGCCAGCGTCTCCTCGTCGGTGCTCACGTGCCGTCCCCCGTTCGCAGTTGAATGGCCTCCCGGACGTCCTCCCGGTCGGGCCGGTCCCGGCCGTCGAGGTCCGCGACCGTCCAGGCCAGGCGGATGATCCGGTCGAAGCCCCGGGCGGAGAGCGACCCGGAGTCCAGTCGCGCCCGCAGCTCGGCGGTGTCGGGCCCGGGCAGTCGCCAGGGCGGTCGACGCAGGTACGGCCCGGGTATCTCCGCGTTGAGCCGGCGGCCGAGGACCGCCCAGCGTGCGGCTGCGGCCTCCCGGGCGGCTGCCACCCGCCGGGCGACGGTGGCCGACGACTCGCTGTCCACGGTGGCCTCCATCAGCTCCGCCGCCCGGACGGGTGGCAGCTTCACCTGCACGTCGATCCGGTCCAGCAGGGGACCGGAGAGCCGGCTGAGATAGCGCCGGCGGGCCTGCGGCGGGCACTCGCAGTACGCGTCCCCGGCCGGTTTGGCGCACGGGCACGGGTTGGCCGCAAGCACGAGTTGCGTACGGGCCGGGTATTCGGCACCGCCGCGGCTGCGGGCCAGCCGGACCCGGCCGTTCTCCAGCGGCTGGCGCAGCGCCTCCAGCGCGCCCCGGCTGAACTCGGGCGCCTCGTCGAGGAAGAGCACCCCGCGGTGGGCGAGCGAGATCGCGCCGGGACGCGCCAACCCCGAACCGCCGCCGACCAGGGACGGCACCGTCGCCGTGTGGTGCGGCGCCTGGAACGGCGGGCGACGCAGCAACCGGCCGCCCGAAGGGAGCAGCCCGGCGATCGAGTGCAGGGCGGTGACCTCCAGCGCGGCCTCGTCGTCCAGCTCGGGCAGGATCGACGGGAGGCGCTCGGCGAGCATGGTCTTGCCGGCGCCCGGCGGCCCGAGCAGCGCCAGGTGGTGCCCGCCCGCCGCGGCCACCTCCAGCGCCCGCCGGCCCAGCCCCTGCCCGGCGACCTCGGCCAGGTCGGGGCCGTCGCCGGCCGGTGCCGGGCCGCCCGCCTCCGGCTCGATCAGGGGCGTGCCGTCACGGACGAAGCTGACCAGCCGGTGCAGCGTGTCGACCGCCCGGACCCGGACCCCGGGGACGACCGCCGCCTCGGCGGCGTTGTCGGCCGGGACGATCACCCGCTCGACGCCGGCCCGGGCGGCCGCGGCGACCATCGGCAGTACGCCGCGCACCGGTCGGACGGTGCCGTCGAGGCCCAACTCGCCGAGGACCGCCACGCGCTCCAGCGGCAGCAGCGGCAGCTCGCCCGAGCCGCCCATCAGGGCCACCGCGATCGCCAGGTCGAACGCCGAGCCGAACTTGGGCAGGTCGGCGGGCAGCAGGTTGAGCGTGATCCGGCGGTTGGGCCACCGCTGCCCGGAGTTGACCACCGCCGCGCGGACCCGGTCCCGGGCCTCGTGCAGGGCGGTGTCCGGCAGCCCCGAGATGACGACGGCCGGCAGACCGGCCGCCAGGTCGGCCTCGACCTCCACCAGGTGGCCGGTGACGCCGACCAGGCCCACGCAGAGCACCTTCGCGTAGCTCACGCCGCCACCCGCCCCAGGCCATCGGAGATCCGTCCGCTGCGTCCGGCCATCTCAGAACGCGCCCTTGAGGTGCTCGACCCGGGCGGCGCCGGCGCCGGTGAGGCGTACTGAGATCACGTCGAAGCGCACCTCGTCCGCGGTGGTGCCGGTGTCGGCCAGCCACCGGGCGGCGAGCCCGCGCAACCGGCGGGCCTTGGCCGGTACGACGGCCTCGGCCGGCGGGCCGAACTCGTCCGAGCGGCGGGTCTTCACCTCGCAGAAGGCGAGCACCGGCCCGTCCCAGGCGATGATGTCGATCTCCCCGGCCGGGCAGCGCCAATTCCGGGCGACGGGGCGCAGCCCCGCCCCGATCAGGTGCCGGACGGCGCACCGCTCGCCGTACGCGCCGACCGCCTGGTTCCGCTTCGTCATGCCCGGCACCGTGCCCGGCCCGGGCGGCTTCCGCCGCCCCGCGTCGCCGACCTGTGGACAGGCGGACGGGTTGTGGACGAGCGGACGATCATGCCCGTGCTGTGCTATGTGGACCGACCCTCGGACACCCGGCCGTCCGCTAGTGTGCGCCGGATGGGCGTCGACTGGCGGAGTGACCGGGTCCGCGCGGCCCTGCGTGGCGAGAATCCCACCGTCCTCCGCCGGCTCTCCGCCGGGTTCGCCGTGATCGGCGACAACCAGCACCTCCCGGGATACTGCGTGCTGATCACGGATGACCCGTCGGTCGACCGGCTGACCGACCTGCCCAGGGGCCGGCGACTGGCGTTCCTGGCGGACATGGACCTGCTCGGCGAGGCGGTGGCCCGGGTCTGCGCCCGCCGGGACCCGGGCTTCCGGCGGATCAACTACGAGATCCTCGGCAACCTCGACGCCTTCCTGCACGCGCACGTGCGCCCCCGGTACGACTGGGAGCCGGCCGAGCTGCGGCAGGGACCGGTCTACCGCTATCCGACGCAGGTGTGGCGTGATCCGGCGTACGCCCTCGGGTCCTCACACGGCGAGCTGCGCGCGCAGCTCGCCGCGGAGCTGGACCGGCTTGAGGGTTCCCGCCCCTGAGCGCCGTCGCACTGCCCCCTGGACCGTCGTCCTGCGGAGCCCGGCCGCTCGGCTGCCGCGGGTGCCCGAGGGGCGAATGGCGCCCGTGGAGCCCGTCGCATACGGTGCCGAACGTGGACGGACGACGGAGCTTTGCCGAAGATCAGGAGTCGCGCTGGTATCCCGCAGACCGCGACCGTGGCTACGGGGAGCCGGACTGGCGCGGACCGGCCGAGACCCGGCACCGGGACGACGACCTGAGCACCCCCGAGCAGCGCCGCGCCGCGGAGGACGGCCGCCACGGCGAGGCCGCGACCGGCCGGCGCGGTGAGCCGGGCCGCTTCGGTACGACGAATGAGCCCGCCTCCGGACGCTTCGGCGCCGTCGATGCCGACCGGGCCCGCTTCGGTGGCCCGGAGGACTCGGGTCGCTTCGCAGTGACCAACCCGGATTCCGGGCGCTTCGCGGCGGTTGAGCCGGATTCGGGTCGCTTCGCGGCGGTCGAGCCGGATTCGGGTCGCTTCGCGGCGGTCGAGCCGGACTCGGGTCGTTTCGCGGCGGTCGAGCCGGATTCGGGTCGTTTCGCGGCGGTCGAGCCGGCGTCCGGGCGGTTCGGCGGCGCCGAGAGTGACTTGGGGCGGTTCGTCGCGGTGCCGTCGCTCGGGGACGATCGGGCGGAGACCGAGGGATACCGGGCGAGCCGCGCCCGGCGCGCCGAGCCGGACCCGGAGGTCTCCGGCGAGCTGCCGGCCGACCGGCCGGGTCGGCGCGCGGCGCGGGAGGCGAGGGAGTCGCGGGAGGCGGTCTCGACGTCGGGCGTCGACGCGCTGGCCGGTGCGGGTCCGGTCGAGCGGGCCGACGAGCCGACCCGCCCGGCCCCGCTGGGCGGCTATCCGATCGTCGAGCCCCATCGGGGTGCCGAGTCCGCGAACCCGCCGGAGTCGCCGGTCGTCGCGCCCCAGTCGGCGGTCGGGACGCCGAACCCGCTGGAGATGCCGACCGGCCCGATGCCGCCGATCGGCCCCCGTGGCGACATGCCGCCCGGGGAGGTGCCGGTCTATCCGCCGGTGGTCGGCCCGCACCCGTCCCCGCCGGCGGGCGACGGGGTCTACCGGACCCGCCGGCCCGCGCTGGCCGCGCTCTTCACCCTGCTGGTCGCGGTGTTCGAGGTCCCCGCGCTGCGGGTGCTGCTCAGCGGCGTGACCGGCGACCCGCTCTCGGCCGCCGACGTCGTGGCGGGCACCTTCCTGGTCTGCGGCCTGCCGGTCTTCGCGATCGGCCTGTACGGGCTGCGTACCGGCGGGTTGTCGCTGGCGGAGGGGGGCCGGGGCTGGCTGCGCCCGCCGACGGCCTACCTGACCGTGGGCCTGGTGCTGTTCGTCGCCGCCGCCCTCGCGGTCGGCTGACGCCGGCCCGAGCCGGCGATCCACGCTCCGGGACACGCCGTCGTGGGTGAGCGTCTCGCCGAGTACGGCGGGCCGCCACCCCACGGCCTGCCGCCGTCCCGAGCGCGGTCGCCCGGCGAGCGCCGGCGATGAGGGTGCGGGGTGCCGGAAATGGGCGTTCTGACCCCTTCCCGCCACCCGCGGCGGTGGCGGTGGGGAAGGGGCGTACACTGGTCGACTGGCGACCGCCTCGTGCGGTCGACCTCGCGCGCCCTCTCCACGAGCCGTCGTGGGGCGACGGCCTCCCTGGTCCCGATCTTGGTCGGGCCCGTCATGGCCGGCGACCGGGCGCCAGGACGCCCGGCCGCCGGCCGGGCGGGACAACCAGGGACGCAAGGAGTACCCCACCATGGCCGTCGTGACCATGCGCCAGCTGCTGGAGAGCGGTGTCCACTTCGGGCACCAGACCCGGCGCTGGAACCCGAAGATGAAGCGCTTCATCTTCACCGAGCGCAACGGTATCTACATCATCGACCTGCGCCAGACCCTCGACTACATCGAGAAGGCCTACGACTTCGTGCGCGGGACCGTCGCCGAGGGTGGCAGCATCCTCTTCGTCGGCACCAAGAAGCAGGCCCAGGAGGCCATCGCCGAGCAGGCGACCCGGGTCGGCCAGCCGTACGTCAACCACCGCTGGCTCGGCGGCATGCTGACCAACTTCCAGACGGTGTACAAGCGGCTGCAGCGGATGAAGGAGCTGGAGGCCCTGGGTGACCTGAGCGGCACGGCCGCCGGGTACACCAAGAAGGAGACCCTGCAGCTCTCCCGCGAGAAGGACAAGCTGACCCGCACCCTCGGCGGTCTGCGGGACATGCAGAAGCTCCCGGCCGCGATCTGGGTGGTCGACACCAAGAAGGAGCACATCGCCGTCGACGAGGCCCGCAAGCTGGGCATCCCGGTGATCGCGGTGCTCGACACCAACTGCGACCCGGACGAGGTCGACTTCCCGATCCCGGGCAACGACGACGCGATCCGCTCGGCGGAGCTGCTGACCAAGGTCGTGGCCGCCGCCGTCGCCGACGGCCTGATCGCCCGCTCCGGCCGTCGTCGGGGCACCGACGAGAAGCCGGAGCCGGGTGTGGCCTCCGACGAGCCGCTGGCCGAGTGGGAGCGCGAGCTGCTCGAGGAGCCGAAGAAGGCCGACGAGCAGCAGGGGCAGCCGGCCGAGCAGCCGGCGACCGCCGCCGCGGAGTGACGCGCCGCCGCTTCCCCGCCGTCCGTTTTTTCGGACGGCGGGGAAGCGGCCGGTACGCCGGGCACGTCGCGCCCGGATCCGGGTAACCGGCACCAGGACCAACCCACCCGCAGTCTCAACACCGAAGAGAGAGCCATGTCCAACTTCACCGCCGCGGACGTCAAGAAGCTCCGCGACCTGACCGGCGCCGGCATGATGGACTGCAAGAAGGCGCTGACCGAGGCCGAGGGCGACTTCGACAAGGCCGTCGAGATCCTGCGCGTCAAGGGCGCCAAGGACGTCGGCAAGCGGGCCGGCCGCACGGCCGCCAACGGTCTGATCGCCCACTCCGGCCAGGCGCTGCTCGAGCTCAACTGCGAGACCGACTTCGTCGCCAAGACCGACGCCTTCATCGAGCTGGCCCAGCGGCTGGTCGAGCACGGCGAGCGCAGCGGCGTCGGCACCGCCGAGGAGCTGCTCGCCACCGAGCTGGACGGCAAGACCGTCGCCGACCTGGTTCAGGAGCAGTCCGCCAAGATCGGCGAGAAGCTGGTCCTCAACCGGTTCGCCAAGCTCGACGGCACCACCGCTGTCTACCTGCACCGCAAGAGCCAGGACCTGCCCCCGGCGGTCGGCGTGCTCGTGCAGTACGCGGGCAAGACCGACGAGGCCGGCGACGCCGACGCGCGTGCCGTCGCCATGCAGATCGCCGCGATGCGGCCGAAGTACCTCACCCGTGACGAGGTGCCGGCCGACGTCGTCGAGTCCGAGCGGCGCATCGCCGAGCAGACCGCCCGCGAGGAGAACAAGCCCGAGGCGGCCCTGCCGAAGATCGTCGAGGGTCGGGTGAACGCCTTCTTCAAGGACTACGTCCTGGTCGAGCAGGCGTCGGTCGCCGACAACAAGAAGACGGTGAAGCAGATGCTGACCGAGGCCGGCATCGAGGTCACCCGTTTCGTGCGGTTCGAGGTCGGCCAGGCCTGAGCCGCCCCGGGGCGCGTCGTGCGTCCGCGGGAAGGGTAAACGTCGACGAGGAGGCCGCCGGTGTACGTGACAGGCACCGCGGCCTCCTTGTCACATAGGGTCGGCTACGGCAGTTTCGCGGTACGCGGCGTACGGGACGTGCGCATGGGGAAGGGCGGGGCGGATGACGCAGGTTGTGAGTAACCGGAGTCTGGCGGCGGACGATCCGACGGCCCCGCCCCCCGGCCGGGCCCGACGGGTGGTGCTGAAGCTCTCCGGCGAGGTGTTCGGCGGGGGCGCGGTCGGCGTGGACCCGGACGTGGTGCAGGCCGTCGCCCGGCAGATCGCCACCGTGGTGCGCCGCGGTGTGCAGGTCTCGGTGGTGGTCGGCGGCGGCAACTTCTTCCGGGGCGCCGAGCTGCAGAAGCGCGGCATGGACCGGGCCCGTGCCGACTACATGGGCATGCTCGGCACCGTGATGAACTGCCTCGCGCTGCAGGACTTCCTGGAGAAGGAGAGCGTCGAGACCCGCGTGCAGAGCGCGATCACGATGGCCCAGGTCGCCGAGCCCTACATCCCGCTGCGCGCCATCCGGCACCTGGAGAAGGGGCGCGTGGTGATCTTCGGCGCGGGCGCCGGGATGCCGTACTTCTCCACCGACACGGTGGCCGCCCAGCGCGCCCTGGAGATCCGCGCCGACGTGGTGCTGATGAGCAAGAACGGCGTGGACGGCGTCTACACCGCCGACCCGCGGGTCGACCCGACCGCCAGTAAGTTCGACTCGATCACCTTCTCCGAGGTGCTGCGCCGCAACCTGCGGGTCGCGGACGCCGCCGCGTTCAGCCTGTGCATGGAGAACGGCCTGCCGATGCTGGTCTTCGGCGCGCAGGGCGACGACACCATCATCCGGGCCGTGGGTGGCGAAAAGATCGGCACCCTGATCACCGCCTGAGCGGGTCTCGCGACCGCGTTCAGCGGTTCCTCCGACACCACAAGCCACGACGAGCACAAGAAGGAGGCGAGGAGACCGGTGATCGACGACACCCTCCTCGAGGCCGAGGAGAAGATGGAGCGTGCCATCGAGCACGCCAAGGAGGAGTTCGGCGCGATCCGCACCGGTCGCGCCAACGCCGCCATGTTCTCCAAGATCATCATCGACTACTACGGCAGCCCCACCCCGCTGCCCCAGATGGCGTCCATCGGCGTGCCCGAGCCGCGCATGGTGATCATCAAGCCGTACGACAACTCGCAGATCAACGCCATGGAGAAGGCGATCCGCGACTCCGACCTCGGCGCGAACCCGAACAACGAGGGCAACCAGCTCCGCATCCTGCTCCCGCAGATGACCGAGGAGCGCCGCCGCGACATGATCAAGGTCGCGCGGCACAAGGGCGAGGAGGCCAAGGTGGCCATCCGCAACATCCGCCGCAAGGGCAAGGAGGAGCTCGACCGGCTCGTCAAGGACGGCGAGGTCGGCGAGGACGACGGCCGGCGGGCGGAGAAGGAGCTCGACGACCTGACCCAGCGCTACGTCGCCGCCGTCGACGAGCTGGTGAAGCACAAGGAGAACGAGCTTCTCGAGGTCTGAGGCCGTACGCCGGTCACCACCGGCGACGACGACACCGTGGCACCGGCGCCGCCGCCCGCACCCGGGTGGCGGGGTCCGGTGCCACCGTCGTTGCGCCCGCCGCCCGGGGACGGGCGCGGGACACGGTCCGGCGTGGGGACACGACGGGTGCAGTAGGCTCGGCACGATTCCCGGCCACCCTGCGGTGAACCGTGGGGATCGGCCGGCCGTCGGGCGGGTCAACCGGACGGAACAGTCGCGCGGGTAGGGGAATGTTTGTGGTTGTGCGTCATGCGGTGGATCTCGTGCCCGGCCCGTTCGGTGCGTGATGTCCCACCTCGACCCCTACGGCAGCGCCGAGCCCCGCGGCTGGGACAGCCCCGACCGTCCCGCCCCCGCCCTGCCCTGGCCGGAGCCCGAGACGGAGCCCGGCCAGTGGCACCGCCGGCCCGGCGTCGCCCCTGACATGTACGCCGAGCCGCACACCCGCCTCCGCCCGCAGGTCGACGCCCACTCCGAGCCGGGAAGCGCGGACGGTGCCCCGTACGACCGCCCGGCCGGGACGAACGGTCACCACCCGGACGACTCCGAGTATCCGACGACCCAACTGGAACCGGTGCGCGACCCGGAGCCGGAGCCGGAGCCGGAGCCCGCGCGGGCCCCGGGCCGGCGGCAGCGCGGCCGACGCCGGGCCAGCGCCGACCGGCCCCCGACGCAGCAGCCCGCATCGAGCCGGGCCGGGCGCAACCTGCCGGCCGCCATCGCGGTCGGCGTGGCCCTCGGCGCCCTGATCGTGGTCCCGCTGTTCTTCTACCGGCCCGCCTTCCTGGTGGTGGTGGCCGGCGCGGTCGCGGTCGGTATCTGGGAGATGGCCCGGGCGGTGCGCCGCAGCGGTGCCCACCCGCCGCTGGTGCCCCTGATCGCCGGCGGGGTGCTCACCGTCGGGCTGGCCTGGTTCGCCGGTCCCGACGCGCTCAGCCTCGGCCTGCTGGTCACCGTGCTCGGGACGATGGTCTGGCGGCTCGGCGACGGGCCGCGCGGCTTCCAGCGCGACCTGACCGCGGCCACCCTGATCGCCGTGTACGTGCCGTTCCTCGGCGGGTTCGCCGCGCTGCTGGCGGCGGCGCCGGACGACGGCCACCTGCGGGTGCTGGTGACCCTGGTCGCGGTGGTGCTCTCCGACACCGGCGGGTACGCCGCCGGCGTCAGCTTCGGCAAGCACCCGATGGCCCCCTCGGTGAGCCCGAAGAAGTCCTGGGAGGGCTTCGCCGGCTCGGTCACCGCCGCGGCGTTGGGCAGC
Organism: Micromonospora sp. NPDC048040; assembly: GCF_055587185.1. NCBI lineage: Bacteria > Bacillati > Actinomycetota > Actinomycetes > Micromonosporales > Micromonosporaceae > Micromonospora > Micromonospora sp. NPDC048040. Next base: position 189,805 of record NZ_JBVJGT010000001.1, read on the forward strand.
GCCCTGCTGCTCTGGCTGCTCTTCGACGTGGCCCCGTGGTGGGGCGCGCTCTTCGGGCTGGCGGTCTCCGGCGCGGCCGTCCTCGGTGACCTCGCCGAATCCATGATCAAGCGGGACCTCGGGGTCAAGGACATGAGCAACCTGCTCCCCGGGCACGGCGGCCTGATGGACCGGCTCGACTCGATCCTCTTCGCGCTGCCGACCGCGTACCTGCTGCTGGCGGTCTTCGTCCCGGTGCTGGAGTGAGGCGTGAATCACCGGCCGTCGCGGGCCCCGGCCGGGCGGTGGGGGTCGATTCGGCACCTCCGGACAGGTGCGTCGGCCGTCCGGCGTGACAGACTGGACCCGCCATGACGAGCCTGCCCCTGATCCCCGCAGACCCCGACGCCCCCGGGCGCCGGCCCGCGATGCCTCCCCGTCACCTCGCCGACCTCGACCTCGCCGGCCGCCGCGCGCTGGTCGCCGAACTGGGGGAGCCGGCGTTCCGCGCCAAGCAGGTCTCCACCCACTACTTCGGTCGCCTGGTGCGCGATCCGGCGCAGATGACAGACCTTCCGGCCGCCGCCCGGGACAGGCTCGCCGACCAGCTCCTGCCGCGCCTGCTCACCCCGGTCCGCGAGCTGGCCTGCGACGACGGCGCGACCCGCAAGGCGCTCTGGCGGCTGCATGACGGCTCGCTGGTGGAGAGCGTGCTGATGGGCTACCCGGACCGGGTCACCGTCTGCATCTCCAGCCAGGCCGGCTGCGGCATGGCCTGCCCGTTCTGCGCCACCGGCCAGGCCGGGCTGACCCGCAACCTGTCCACCGCGGAGATCGTCGACCAGGCGGTCTACCTGGCCGGCGTGGCCGCCTCCGGCGCGGTGGCGGGATCACCGCCCCGCCTGTCGCACGTCGTCTTCATGGGCATGGGCGAGCCGCTGGCCAACTACTCCCGGGTGATCGCGGCGATCCGCCGGCTCGTCGCCCCGGCGCCGGAGGGGCTGGGGCTGTCGCAGCGCCACATCACCGTCTCCACGGTCGGCCTCGTGCCGGCCATCCGCCGGCTGGCCAGCGAAGACCTCTCGGTGACCCTTGCGTTGTCGCTGCACGCCCCCGATGATGAGCTGCGCGACGAACTCGTGCCGGTCAACCAGCGCTGGAAGGTGTCCGAGGTGCTGGACGCAGCGTGGGACTACGCGGCGACGACGGGGCGTCGCGTGTCGATCGAGTACGCGATGATCAAGGACGTGAACGACCAGCCGTGGAGAGCCGATCTGCTCGGGCGGCTGCTGGCCGGGAAGCTGGCCCACGTGAACCTCATCCCGCTCAATCCGACTCCGGGCAGCCGGTGGGATGCCAGCCCGAAGCCGGTCGAGCGGGAGTTCGTCCGGCGGTTGCGTGAGGCCGGGGTGTCGACGACGGTGCGGGACACCCGGGGTCGCGAGATCGACGGAGCGTGTGGGCAGCTCGCCGCCGCCGTCGACGACAGGGACACCGACCGGACCGGGGAGACTGCGTGACCGGGCGTAGCGAACGAGACCAGGAGACATAGTGGCGAGTCAGGGTCAGCGTTTCCGGCGTAAGGCGCTCCGCCGGGGATACAAGGTCGACGAGGTCGACGCCTTCCTGGACCGGGTCGAGGCGACGCTCGACGGTCAGCCGGTAGGTGCCCCCGTGGCCTCCCAGGAGGTCCACGACGTCGTCTTCCGGGTTCGCTTCAACGGCTACGACGAGTGGCAGGTCGACCTGCACCTGGACCGGGTCGAGCGGCAGCTGGCCGAGTTGGAGGAGCGCGGCGGCGTCGGTGGCCGCGGCGGCGACCCCCGGGCCGCCGACCGGATGGGCCCGCCGGACCGGCTCGGCCCGCCGGATCGGATGGGCCCGCCGGATCGGATGGGCCCGCCGGATCGGATGGGCCCGCCGGATCGGATGGGCCCGCCGGATCGGATGGGCCCGC